>JANWJP010000187.1 GCA_025451895.1 Robertmurraya sp. | reverse complement strand
TAATATCACGGTGAACGATATGGTTTTGATGAGCGTGGGAAATCGCCGAAGTCAACTGTTGCATAATATCAAGCGCAGTTTCGACCTGTACAGGTGAATGTTGCTGTATGTACTGTTTCAAGGTTTTCCCTTTGACGTATTCCATCACAATATAATAAATAGAGTCCTCTTCGCCTACATCATAAATATTAACAATATTGGGATGGGCGAGGCTAGTTGCATTTTGCGCTTCGCGGCGGAAACGGCGGATAAATTCCTCATCATTTGCGAAGTCCAGACGTAATATTTTCACAGCCACATCCCGATCGAGAATAATGTCATGGGCCAAATAGACGTTTGCCATTCCGCCCCCGCCGATAATATCGATGATTTTATAACGTCCGCTTATTCTCTTACCGATTAACATCATGGAGTCACCCTCTTTCGCTGCCGTCATCATATTCTAAAATTAACAGGGTGATATTGTCTTCTCCGCCATTTTCATTGGCCAAATCTATAAAAGATCGCGCCTTTTCATCCAAGGATGCATCATCTGTTAAAATGGCTTTTATTTCTTCCTCCCCGACTTTATTTGTCAATCCGTCGGAGCAAAGCAGAAGAACGTCCCCCTCTTCAAACATAATCGTCTTTATATCTATCTCAACTTGGGCTTCTGTTCCCAGGGCTCTCAGCAATACATTTTTTCGCGGATGATTTTCCGCGTCTTCCTTGGAGATTTGTCCTGATCGGACCAACTCATTCACCAGTGAATGGTCTTCTGTCAGTTGTTTTAATCCTGCGTCGTTAAGAATATAGCATCGGCTGTCCCCGATATTAGCGATCGTTGCAAAACGGTCATTTGTAATGGCTGCAACAATCGTTGTCCCCATCCCTTCGCATTCACTGTTGCTTGCTGCGTATTCATATATGATTGAATTAATTTCAGAAATATTCTTTTCCAGCCAGTTCTCTGCAAGTTCCGCGGTATCGAGTCCCTCCGATTCAATCCAGCGCTGGCGCATATTTTCAAGAGCCATTTCACTGGCAACATCCCCCGCCCTGTGGCCTCCCATCCCGTCAGCCACAATGGCAAGCCGGTGGCCGTCTTTGTTTTTAAATATTCCTCCACTGTCTTCATTCAGTTTGCGAATCCGCCCCCGGTCTGTCATAAAAACTGCTTTCACCTTAATCACCTCGTCTCCTCTTTCCGCTCCTGTGCACGCAGTTGTCCGCATGCAGCATCAATATCATGTCCTTGTTCCCTTCGAATCGTGACATTTATCCCAAATTTCCTTAAAGTTTTTTCAAATAAGAAAATTTGTTCACGAGGAGTTCTGACATAATTCCGTTCGGGAACGTAATTGACAGGAATAAGATTGACGTGACATTTCAATCCTTTTATAAGTTGAGCCAGTTCAACAGCATGTTCTTCTTTGTCGTTTACACCTCCGAACAGACCATATTCAAAACTGACACGCCTTCCCGTTTTCTTAATGTAATAATCAACGGCTTTCATTAAATCCTCAAGCGGATAAGCCCGGTTGATCGGCATAAGCCTGCTTCGAAGTTCCGAGTTTGGCGCATGCAGGGAAATGGCGAAGTTTATTTGCATATTTTCATCAGCAAATCTGTATATTTTGGGTACAATTCCGCTCGTGGAAACAGTAATATGGCGGGCCCCGATATTCAAGCCCTTCTCATGATTAATAATCTTTAAAAAGGACAACATGGAGTCAAAATTATCAAAAGGTTCTCCAATTCCCATAATTACGACGGAACTGACCCGTTCACCGGTTTCATCCAATACTTGTTGGACTTTAACAACTTGGGAAACAATCTCTCCCGCTTCAAGATTCCGTTTTAATCCGCCCAGGGTGGATGCACAAAATGTGCAGCCGATTCTGCACCCCACCTGAGTGGTTACACACACAGAATTTCCATAGTTATGCCTCATTAAAACCGTTTCTATGGAATACCCGTCCTGGAGCTCAAAAAGAAATTTGATTGTTCCGTCTGAAGATGTCTGCCGGACCAGAGTCTTTAAAGTGGTGATCGTAAAATGCTGCTCCAGCAGTCCCCGCAATTTTTTTGATAAATTACTCATCTCTTCAAAACTTGAAACCCTTTTCCGGTACAACCAATCAAAAATCTGCTCTGCCCGGAAAGGCTTTTCATTTTGCTCCCTCAGCCATTCTCTTAACTCATCAAGCTGCAGCGAATAAATTGAGGGCTTTTTATCACTGCTGTCTTCATTGACCATTTGCTTCAATAATTACACCTTCTTTCTGAGGCAAGCTATATAAAAACCATCCGACCCGAAATCCTGGGGAAAAATTTGTAAATCGTATTTTCCCGATAACGGGCGGAGAGATTCAGGAAGCCTGTCTTTAAAGTTTTCATCACCCTCAAAATCAGGATGCTCTGAGAGGAACGCTTCTACAATACGCTTATTTTCATAAATATCCACTGTACAGGTACTGTAAACAAGAATTCCGCCTTTTTTCAGCAAACCGGCCACAGATCGTAGCAGCTGAAGCTGAATTTGCTGAAGCTTATTCAGATCCTCCGGAGATTTTGTATACTTTAAATCAGGCTTTCTTCTCATCACTCCGAGCCCTGAGCACGGGGCATCAACAAGAATCCGATCGAAGTTCTCTTCATGAAAATATTTGCCGGCATCCCTGCTGTCAAGCACTTTTGCTTCGATATTCGCCAAACCGAGTCTTTCGGCATTTTCCTTAATCAATTTCACCTTATGCTCATGCAAATCGAGGGAAACAACTTGTCCGCTGCCGGCTAGTTTCTCTGCAATATGAGTGGATTTTCCACCCGGGGCTGCACAGGCATCCAATACAAATTGTCCCTTTTCCAAACCAAGAGCATATGCCACAACCATCGAACTTTCGTCCTGAATGGATAAACAGCCTTTTTTAAAAGCAGCCGAGGCAGCCAAATTCCCCCGCAAAGCTTTAATTGCTTCAGGAATAATGACGCTCGCTTCCACAGAAAAGCCCTCTTCCCGCAATATTTGCAAAAGCTCTTCACGGCTGATTTTTGTGGTGTTGACCCGGGCTGTCTGAAGCGGCGCCGTTAAATTCACTTCACACATTTTTTTTGTTTTTTCAAAACCAAATTGTTCTATCCATCTTTTTACAAGCCACAACGGATGACTTGTTTCAATGGAAAGGCGGAGCTCTTCATCCTTAATTTGACCGGTGTCGGGAAGACCCTTTCTCTGAATATTGCGGAGAACACCGTTTACCATCCCGGAAATCCCCTTATGCCCCCGTTTCTTGGCAATTTCTACAGCCTCATAAATGGCGGCATGGTCGGGAATCTTATCCAAATAAACCAGTTGATAAAGGGTCAGACGAAGCAGCTGCCTTACCCAACTCTCCGTTTTTTTCCTCAAAAAAGGCTCCAAATAATAATCAAGTGTCATTTTTCTTTGCAATGTTCCGTAAACCAGTTCGGTTAATAAACCGGTGTCAGCCGGAGCCAGGTTATTTTTATTAATGGCATGATTTAAAAGCAGATTGCTGTAAGATTGATTTTTCTCAATCATTTCCAAAAGATCCAAGGCGACTTCCCTGACATTTTTACGCTGTTTCATGTCAATCTCCTAATTGCTCTCCAATTGTCAATTTTGAACCGGCGCCCCGCAAATAATCAACAGCGGGCATCCGTTTTTTTCCGGATGGCTGAAGTTCGGTGATCTTAATTGCCGTGTCATCTCCCGTTGCAACAATAAATCCGTCTTCTTCAATGGCGACAATTTTCCCGGGGCTTGCCGGCCTTGACAGAGGTATTTTTAACGCCCGCCAGACTTTCAACGTCTTGCCTCTTAATGTTGTATAAGCAACCGGCCAGGGATTTAAACCGCGGATATGGTTATAGATTTCTTCTCCTGTTTTCGTCCAATCAATTTTTTCTTGTTCTCTTTTAATATTATAGGCAAACGTGGCCTCTTCCTCACGCTGGGGAATGGGAGTCAATTCTCCTCTAATGAGCTTCGGCACTGTCTCTGACAGAAGTTTGGCCCCTGCCTCGCTCAGCTTATCATGCAGAGTTCCTACTGTGTCTGTTTCTGATATCGGCACCTCAACCTGCGTTAAAATATCACCTGCATCCAGTTTTTCTGCCATATACATAATAGTGATTCCTGTTTTTTTCTTGCCCTGAATGATAGCATAGTGGATCGGCGCTCCTCCCCGCAGTTTCGGAAGCAATGAAGCATGAACATTGATACATCCGTATTTCGGTGCATCAAGCAATACCTTTGGCAGAATCTGCCCGAAAGCGGCTGTTACAATCAAATCTGGCTTCATAGCAATAATCTGCTCCAATTCGGAGCTTTCCCGCAGTTTTTCCGGCTGCAGTACAGGAATTCCGTGTTTTACAGCCTCTTCCTTTACGGGAGGGGGAGTAAGAATTCTCTTTCTGCCCACCGGTCTGTCCGGCTGGGTTACTGCCGCAATTACCTCATATCCGTCGGCAATCAACTGCCTTAAAATAGGAACTGAAAAATCAGGCGTACCCATAAAAACTATTCTAATCATTCCTGTTCCGCTCCTTCTGATTCTAACAAATCTTCCTCATCAATAAACCGGATCACTTTGGAAGTAAACAAGATCCCGTGAAGATGGTCTATTTCATGCTGAATGACTCTTGCTAAATAATCCTCAGCCTCAATGATGAAAAACTTTCCTTTTCGATCTTGCGCTTTTATTTTCACATAATATGGCCTCGAAACTTCGCCGTACAGACCCGGAAAACTTAAACATCCCTCTGGGCCGGTCTGTTCTCCTCCCGCTTCGAGAATCCGGGGATTGATTAATTCAAGCGGTCCGTTATCATCATCAATGTCGACAACGGCGATTTGTTTTTTAATACCGATTTGCGGAGCCGCCAACCCGACTCCGTCATATGCAATCATGGTTTCGTACATATCATCCAGAAGTTTGTAAAGTTTCTTATCAAACTTTTCAACCGGATCGCATACTTCCTCCAGGATGGGATCCGGATGCAAAATAATTTTCCGTATTGCCAAATTTTTTCCTCCAATAACTATCATAAATGATTTTTTATTACATTAAAATATAAGGATTAATATCTATGGATATTTGCAGGCCTTTATAGCCCGTATTTTGTTGATAATGGTCCAGAACATTCTTAAGAATTTTTCCCAATTCCGGTTCCCGCTTGTATTTTATCAAACATTGGTATCGATATCTATCATTAATACGCGGGATTGCCGATGCGGATGGACCAAGAACCAGGGTGTCCGGAGAGACCCTGCTTTTTATAAATTTCGTGATTTTTTCTGTTACATCAATTGCCGTCATTAAGTTTTCGTCGCTGACAGTGATTAAAGTAATATAATAGTAGGGCGGATAATTATGCATTTTTCTGACCATCATCTCTTTTTCAAAAAAGCGATCATAATTATGCTGCCCCGCCAGTTCCACACTGTAATGCTCAGGAGTATAAGTTTGAATAATGACTTCCCCCTCCAATTCGTGCCGGCCTGCACGTCCGCTTACCTGCGTCAACAACTGGAAGGTTTTTTCTGAAGAACGGAAATCGGGCAGATGAAGCATCGTATCGGCTGACAAAACACCAACAAGAGTGATATTGGGAAAATCCAGCCCTTTGGCAATCATTTGCGTGCCAAGAAGAATATCAGCCTTTCCTGCCTGAAAATCACTGAGGAGACGCTCGTGGGAACCCCTCCTGCTTGTTGTGTCGACATCCATGCGAATGACTCTCGCTTCAGGAAGAATTTTCGCCAGCTCCTCCTCCACCTTCTGTGTGCCGGTGCCGAAATACCGGATATGTTTGCTCCCGCACTCGGGACATACCTGCGGAACTTGAGATTCATAGCCGCAATAGTGACATTTCATTCTTGACTGAAAGCGGTGGTAAGTCAAGGAAATATCACAGTGAGGACAGCCGACGACATATCCGCAATCACGGCACATGACAAATGACGAATAACCGCGTTTATTCAAAAAGAGCACAATCTGTTCCCTTTTTTTCAGCCGGTCCTGAATAGCATTGAACAATGCTCTGGAAAAAACAGACCGGTTTCCGGCCCGCAGTTCCTCGCGCATATCAATGATTTCCACTGCAGGCATGGGGTGGTTATTCATCCTTGCCGGCAATTCCAGCAATGTATATACTCCCTTTTTTGCCCGGGCAAAAGACTCCAGGGAAGGAGTTGCACTTCCTAAAACGACCGGGCAGCTGTAATATTTTGCTCTTTCAATAGCCACATCCCGGGCATGATAGCGGGGATTATCCTCTTGTTTATAGCTTGTTTCATGCTCTTCATCAATGATGATGATCCCTATATTCTCAAAAGGGGCAAAAACAGCGGAACGGGCGCCGACGACAACTTTAACCTCTTTTCGTTGTATTTTGCGCCATTCATCATATTTTTCTCCTATGGATAACCCGCTGTGGAGAACGGCAACCAAATTTCCGAATCTCTCTTTAAAACGTTTCACCATCTGCGGCGTCAGTGATATTTCAGGAACAAGGACAATCGATTCCTTTCCCTTTTCTATTACCCTTTGAATGGATTGAAGGTAGATTTCCGTTTTCCCGCTCCCTGTCACTCCGTACAACATAAACACTTCATGCTGCTTATTTTCTATTGCCGCCAGAACAGGAGTAATTGCTTTTTTTTGCCTGTCCGTCAACGGAAGCGGTTCTGTTTTCCGAAAAGCCCTGTTTTCGTACGGATCCCGGTACACTTCAACCTCCTTTTCCTTCAGAATCCCCTTTTTAATCAATTCTTTTACCGCTGAAGAACTTCCTCCGGTAGCTGTTAATAATTCGCCGGACTTGACTGATTGATGATTGTCTATAAAATATTGCAAGACTTCTTTTTGTTTGTGTGCCCTGTTTGACAATGACTCCATTTCCTTTATCAAGTCATCTATTGAAAGCGCGGGAACAATATATTTTTCTTTCTTCTTTTTAACCCGTTCCTTCACCTCATAAATAACCTCTACATTTCCTTTGGCCGCTTCCTTTTGCAATAAAGATAACAAATCGGGCCCAAGCGTTTCATTCCAGGTAATTGTGTCCTTCCCGGCAAAAAGATCCCGAATTTCAAAAGCCATCGATTCTATTTCCGCGCTATCCGATAAACGGATTTTTTTTTCGTATCTGGCTTTTAACGCGGGCGGAAGCATAACCTGGAACGCGGAAATTTTATAACAAAGAGTTTTTTCTGTCAGCCAGTCGGCAAGTTTTATCATTTCCGCACTCAAGACCGGAGACAAATCCATCGGTTCAATAATGGATTTCAATCTCTTTACATCGGAATGTTCCTTAATTCCGATGACAAAGCCCTGTACCTTGCGGGGACCAAAAGGCACAACCACTCTGACCCCGGGCTTGATAATATTCCCGAGATTTTCAGGGATTTTGTAATCAAAAGCCCGATCAGTCTGTTTAGCCGGAACATCCACAATTACGCTGGCAATCATTGTTTATTTTCACCCTTCAACAATTTGACTGCTTCTTCAAGAATTTTTTCAGCGGTTTCCCGTTTCGTCAAAAGCGGAAGTTCGATCGCGGTTCCATCCTTCTTATATATCGTAACAATATTCGTATCACCGCCAAAACCGGCACCTTCCACTTTTACATTATTGGCTACAATCATATCAGCGTTTTTTTCAACCAGTTTTTTTCTGGCGTACTCTTCCACGTTTTGTGTTTCTGCGGCAAAACCGATAAGGATTTGATGGCTCTTTCTTTTCCCGAGTTCATACAATATATCCTTTGTACGTTCAAGCTCAAGAATATGTTCTCCGGATCCTTTTTTCACTTTATGTTCTTTTGGCTGCTTTGGTCTGTAATCAGCTACGGCCGCCGTTTTTACGACCAAGTCTGAGCCGGAGAACTCCTCCATAACGGCTTCATACATTTCCTGTGCACTTTCCACCGAAATCAGCCGGACTCCTTTGGGCGGTTCGAGTGCAACAGGACCTGAAACAAGAATAACCTCCGCTCCGAGTGCAGAAGCCGCTTCCGCGATGGCATAACCCATTTTTCCGGTTGAATAATTAGTAATAAAACGGACCGGGTCTATTTTTTCCCTGGTGGGGCCGGCAGTTACAATAACCTTTTTTCCTGTTAACAAGTCTGATTTGGCACTGAAAAATTGTTGAATAAAGGATACGATATTATCCGGCTCCTCCATCCGGCCTTTTCCTGTATATCCGCAGGCCAAATAACCCTCCCCGGGTTCGATGAAACGGTATCCGTATTCCGTGAGTGTACGGATATTTTTTTGAACGGCCGGATGCTCGTACATATGAACATTCATAGCCGGGGCAATCCAAACAGGGGATGTTGCCGCAAGTAAGGTCGATGTTACCATATTGTCGGCAATACCGTTAGCCAGTTTGCCAATCGTATTTGCAGTAGCCGGGGCAACGATAATTAGATCAGCCCAGTCAGCCAGATCGATATGGGCTATTTTTTTCGGATTTTTTTCATCAAACGTATCTATATATACTTCATTTCTCGACAAGGCTTGGAAAGTTAACGGTGTCACGAATTCTGCTGCCGCTTCGCTCATAATAACTTTTACAGATGCGCCATTTTGGGTCAGTTTACTTGTTAAAGCGGCAGCTTTATATACGGCAATTCCTCCTGTAACACAAAGCAATATATTTTTTCCGTTCAACATGATCGTTCCTTTCTTTACTTTCTAATAACTACTTTCCATTATGCAAGAATTGACGGCTTATTGCACCTTTTTCCTTCAGGTTTTCCCCCGAAAACGTTTCTTAAAAAACCTGTTATTTCAACACCAAATCTTGCTTTATTTATTGACTGCAACAATCGATAACCCGGTAAAAAATACGGAAATCCGCGTATTTAACCGCTTCTTACCGGGACATTTTTTTACAATTCCTTTTAAAAATATTATTTTCTTTCGACGCAAAAAGTCATGTCGGACGGCGTTTCCATTAGGCAATAAAAATACCTTTCTCCTGCTTTTTAATTTATCCGGCAAGCAATCAACCATGTACGATACTTTCTATCCGGCTTCATTCCCCGGCGGAAGGCAATACTTTTGGTCCGGTGCAATTCCGGCAAACATTTCTCCATTTGCCGAATTTCTCAAAAAAGCAATAAAAAACAACCTATATTCTAGGTTGTTGGTAATTCCCGCATGATATAGGCACGGAAAAAACCGGGACTGTGAAAACAGCCCCGCTTCCTACCTGGGATTTTCCGTTTTTTCTATTACGGTATATGTTAATTTATCACCATCAATTTCTTCAAGCGCTTTACCGACAGGCTTCTGGGAAACATAGTTTTCAAGGTACAACTTTGCGCCTTCCTGTATTCTGCGGGCTCGTTTTGCAGCTACTGATACAAGAGAATATTTAGAATCAATTTTTGTCATCAATGAGTCAATTGACGGATAAAGCATTTTATCTTACCTCCAAAATTTTTCTATACTTGGGTTCTACCCTCTCTCTTCGGTGATGTTCAGCAATGACAATGGCCTTAATTCGTTCTACGGCCAAATCAACCCGGTCATTCTCTACCACATAATCATATAAATGCATCATTTCAATTTCTTCTTTTGCCACTTTCAAACGGTTTTTTATTACTTCCTCACTTTCTGTGCCTCTGGTTACAATCCGGTTTCTTAATTCTGAGAGACTCGGAGGCACCAGGAAAATAAATAATCCATCGGGAAATTTTTCCCTTACCTGTTTTGCCCCTTCTACCTCAATTTCAAGAAATACATCTTTTCCTTTATTTAAAGTTTCTTGGACATAGTCAAGCGGTGTGCCGTAATAATTGCCGACAAATTCCGCATACTCAAGAAGCTTTCCCTGTCTGATGAGCTCTTCAAATTCTTCCCTTGTTTTAAAAAAATAATCCACACCGTCCACTTCCCCTTCACGCGGCGGACGCGTAGTAACGGAAATGGAGTATTCAAAAGCCGTATCCGGCTGGGAAAAAATCGCTTTCCTTACCGTTCCTTTTCCTACCCCGGAGGGTCCTGACAGAACGATTAACAAACCTTTTTCATGCATTAAAGCATCCTACCCTTCTTCCATAATGTCATCCCTGTCATTCAATCTTGCTGCCACTGTCTCGGGTTGTACAGCAGACAGAATGACATGATCACTGTCCATAATAATTACTGCCCGTGTTCTTCTGCCGTATGTAGCATCGATCAAAGATCCCTGATCCCTGGCATCCTGAATAATCCGTTTGATGGGAGCCGATTCGGGACTTACAATCGAGATAATGCGGTTTGCGGAAACAATATTACCGAAACCTATGTTTATCAGCTTTATTACCATGTTTTTCCCCCAGTTATAATCAGATTTATATTATGTTCCCTCCTGCTCCTGAATATACTGCCGACGGTTATCAGCCTCTGTTTGTTCAGTAAAAAAATTAGCAAATTATTCGATATTTTGAATCTGCTCCTTCATTTTTTCAAGAAGACTTTTCATTTCCACAACCTCGGAGGCAATTTTCGCATCATTAGCTTTTGACCCGATTGTGTTTACTTCACGGTTCATTTCCTGAACATAAAAATCAAGTTTCCGGCCAATCGGTCCACTAATTTCCATACTCTTTTCAAATTGTTCAATATGGCTTGAGAGCCTTGCCAGTTCTTCACTGATATCAGCCCGGTCTGCAAAAACGGCCACTTCATTCAATAAACGTCCTTCATCAATCTCGCCCTGCGCAAATTCTTTCATTCTCTTTTCAAGCCGTTCAGCATATTGCTCAACAACGACAGGGGCAAAATCCTTAACTTTTTCAAGCCGGATCCTTAAATTTTGCAAATGGCCGGACACATCTTGTGCCAAAGCAGCCCCTTCTGCGTCCCGCATTTCTTTTAATGCAGTCACAGCTTCTTTTACCGCTTCCAATACAAGGTTCTCTAGTTCACTTGTGCCGGTGTCCTCTTCAACAATTGAAAAGCAATCATCCAGTTTGAGCAAATCACTGATTGAAACATCATGGACTATCCGGTATTTTTCCCTTATTTGTCCAATTGCCCGAAAATACTCATCCAGCAAACTCCAGTTTACATGAATTTTTTGACTGAAGATATCCTGTCCTTCAATCGTAACGAAAACCTCAACTCTGCCGCGGCTTATTTTTCCCCCCAACAGCTTTTTAATTTTATCTTCTATTTTCATCAGTTGTCGGGGCAATCTGATATTGCATTCTAAAAAACGATGATTGACACTTTTGATTTCAACGGTAACGGCAAATTTTTCCGATTGTCGCTTGCCGCGTCCAAAACCTGTCATACTGCTAACCATTGGAACACATCCAGACCTAAAAATATTCTATAAATATTATACATTACGTTAAATTTTGAACAATCTCGGTGCGCAATATGTCTTCAATCCGCCGTCTGTAAAATATCCATAAAAAGGAATTTTTTCGTATTGACGACGAAAAAGGCAATAGGAAATTTCCTATCACCTTTTGGATTATAACATAAATCAAGTTGTTTTTCTTGCCAAATATGAACCTGCCAGCAAAAAAGTCGGTGTAGCAGCCATTCCGAAAATTAACAGCCAGTCCCTTGCTTCAATCGGCATAGTATGAAAAACAGGCTGGAGGGGAGGATAATAAATGACTATTAACATTAAAAATACTGAAGATAATACAGCAAAGGTTAAATATTTATTTTCAAAAGGATTTCTGGCCAAAATGGATTTTTCGCTCCGGCAGTCAAACACATGAATAAGTTGTGCCATAACAAGGGTTGCAAAAGCAATAGTCTGTGCATAAACAAGATTATCAGGATCTTTTTGGTAAACGGTCATAAAAGCTATTAAAGTAACAAGGCCGATTAAGAACCCTCTCGACAGCACCTTCCAGCCCAGTCCGCGGGCAAACACCCCTTCATTCGGATTCCGGGGTTTGCGGCGCATCACATCCTCTTCCGGCTGATCCAAACCGAGCGCCATTGCCGGCAAGCCGTCCGTAACCAGATTCACCCAAAGAATTTGGATAGGCACAAGAGGGAGGGGCAAAGCCAGCAGCATGGCAAACAACATGACGAGAATTTCCCCAACATTCGATGCCAGCAAATAGCGGATAAACTTTCTGATATTTTCATAGATATTCCGGCCTTCTTGAATAGCTGCTTTAATCGTGGCAAAATTATCATCAAGCAAAACAAGGGATGAAGCTTCCTTGGCCACATCTGTTCCAGTAATCCCCATCGCCACCCCGATATCTGCAGTCTTGATTGCCGGTGCATCATTGACACCATCGCCGGTCATTGCAACGATATGGCCTTTATTTTGCAAGGCTTTGACAATTTTTAATTTATGTTCAGGAGACACTCTCGCAAAGACTGATACATCATCGACTACTTCTTCAATTTCTTCAACTGACATATCAGATAAATCATTCCCGGTCAGAGCCCGGCTTCTGTCATTTGTTAAAATTCCCAATTCATTTGCAATTGCTTTCGCCGTAATCACATGATCGCCGGTAATCATGATTGTCCGGATTCCCGCTTCCCTGCATTCCTTTATCGCCCCTTTTACTTCCGGCCGGGGGGGATCAATCATCCCCTGCAAACCGATTAAAGTCAAATTTTTCTCCGCTTCTTTTTCATCTAAAATAATGGTATTCAAAGGCACTTCCCTGAAACCGATGGCTATTGTTCTTAATGCTTGGGAAGCCATCCCGTTAATGGCATCCTGCAATTCTCTCTTTAAATCTGCGGACAAATATTGCCTTTTTCCATCCCAAAGAATGGAGCTGCTTACTTCCGCAAGTACATCAGGCGCACCTTTTGTAACTATAAATTGCCGGCCGCTGCGGTCGCGGATGATTACGCTCATCATCTTCCGGGCAGAGTCAAAGGGAAATTCCTTCACCACCATAAATTCTTTCAGCAGTTCTTCTTTATTAAAACCGGCCTTCATTGCGGCAACTAACAGGGCACCCTCCGTCGGGTCACCGTCAACTATATATTCCTCCCCTTTTTGATGGAGTTCCGCATGATTACAAAGCATGCCAAACATCAACATTTGCCGCAGTGACTTTTCCCGTTCTATATCAACGGGATTATGATCATTTTCTTTATAAAAATTGCCGGACGGCTCATAGCCGACTCCGTCTGCCCTCCAGGTTTCCCCCCCTGACCAGAGCGTTGTTACCGTCATTTTGTTTTGCGTCATTGTTCCTGTTTTATCAGAACAAATGACGGAAGCACACCCCAGCGTCTCAACAGCGGGAAGTTTTCTGACAATCGCATTCTTCCTGATCATTCGCTGGACTCCAAGAGACAAAGCCACAGTCACAATCGCCGGCAAACCTTCGGGGATCGCCGCAACCGCCAAAGATACACCGGCTAGAAACATGGTATAAAGGTCATGTCCCTGCAGCACACCGATGAGAACTACAAGAACCGTCAGGGCCACAGCAACGGTAATCAGGATCTTGCCCAGTTGTTCCAGTCTTTTTTGCAACGGTGTGCGCAAACTTTCCGCTCTATGAAGAAGATCGGCAATTCTGCCCATGGCTGTTTTCATTCCGGTTGCTATGACTACACCCATACCGCTTCCCCTTGTAACCATCGTGCCCATAAAAGCCATGTTTTGTAAATCGCCGATGCCGATATTTTCTTGCAAGATGCGTTCGGTTGTTTTCGCTACCGGAACAGATTCCCCCGTCAGTGCGGATTCCTCTATTTCAAGACTTTGTGCGTCAATCAGACGGACATCGGCCCCTATCCTGTCTCCGCTTGAGAACTTTAAGATATCACCGACTGCCACCTGTTTGGAAGGTAGTCTTTGCCAGCGTCCGTCCCTGAGCACATGGACTTGCGGTGCTGATAAATCCTGTAAAGCCTGCAAAGACTTTTCCGCCTTTCTTTCTTGAAAAAAACCGAGTAAACCGTTTAGAATAACAATGGCAATAATCGCAATTGCATCTATATATTCTCCGAGCACTCCTGAAATTAATGTCGCTCCCAACAGGACAATAACCATAAAATCTTTAAATTGGCTGAAAAATAAGAGCAGCGCGGATTGCTTTTCACCTTCTTCAAGTTCGTTATAGCCGAACTGTTTAATTCGTTTTTCAGCCTCAGCTTCAGCCAGGCCTGTGGAAAAGTCTGTATTTAATGCTTTTTCCACGTCTCTTTCCGACATTGCATGATACTTCATCCGGCCATCTCACTTCCTCCTTTAGTTTTACGGACGAAACGTATTCCGTTCTAAAGAAAGCTTATTCAGCCTTGTCCAAAAAAATGCTACAATGAGCAAGAGTATGCGAATGAAAACGAAAAACAGTAAAGGATGTTTACTATGTCATTTGACGGTATATTTACAAGAGCAGTTGTAAGGGAGCTTTCTTCCCTGCTGAAAGGCGGCAGAATAACCAAAATACATCAGCCCGTTAACAATGAAGTGATTCTTCTTGTCAGAGCCGGCGGACAAAACCACAAGCTGCTGCTGTCCGCCCATCCAAACTACGCAAGAGTTCATATTACAAATGAAACACAGGAAAACCCGAGCGAACCCCCGATGTTCTGCATGGTGCTGCGTAAACATCTGGAGGGAGGTTTTCTTGAAAATATTTACCAAAGCGGGATGGACCGGATTATAATTTTTGAAGTAAAAGGAAGAAATGAACTCGGGGATGCCACCTACAAACATCTGATTGTGGAAATTATGGGGAAACACAGCAATATTATTTTAGTTGACAAAGAAAAAGGAACAATCATTGACAGCGTGAAACATGTTTCCCATGCTGTAAATACGTATCGGGCTGTCATGCCGGGCTTCGAATACATCCCGCCTCCACAGCAAAACAAATTGGATCCGTTTCAAGCCGGCGAGGAAGACGTACTGCGGAAACTGGATTTTAATTCGGGGAAATTGGATAAACAGCTCGTCGCAAATTTCGCCGGAATTTCACCGCTTTTTGCAGGGGAAGTGGTGTTCAGGACCGGACTGGCCAACAGAATTACTTTGCCGAAAACCTTTGTTGAATTAATGAACAGAATTCGCAAGGACGAAATAGAGCCGGCTTTGACACTGGGGAAGAACAAGGAAGCTTTCTATTTGTTTCCGCTTGCCCATTTGCAGGGAGAAATAAAAACCTTTCCCACCCTGAGCAGTCTTCTGGACCGTTTTTATTTCGGTAAAGCGGACCGGGACAGAGTTAAACAGCAGGCAAAAGATTTAGAAAGATTTATTATCAATGAGAAAACGAAAAACGAAAAAAAAATAAAAAAGCTTCACGAAACCCTTGAGGAAGCAAAAAACGCCGATTATTACAGACTTTGCGGGGAATTATTGACCGCTTCCCTATACAAGTTAAAAAAAGAAATGCAGGAAGTTGCCGTGGACAATTATTATGACGGCACAGTCATGACGATTCGTCTCGATCCGCAAAAAAGCCCTTCAGAAAACAGCCAATGGTATTTCAGCAAATATCAAAAGCTGAAAAATGCTGCTGTAATCATAAAAGAACAACTGTTAAAAACAAAAGAAGAACTCAGCTATTTCGAAGCACTCGAACAGCAATTTGAAACCGCCTCTCTGGAAGATATTGGAGAAATCAGAGAAGAACTCATCGAAGGAGGCTATTTGAGAGAAAGGCGAAAAAAAGTGAAAAGGAAAAAAGACACGAAGCCGCGTCTTGACCGCTACAAATCATCTGACGGAACAGAGATTCTCGTCGGAAAAAATAATAAACAAAACGATTATTTAACAAATAAACTGGCCTCCAGGGACGAATGGTGGCTTCATACAAAGGATATTCCCGGTTCCCACGTGGTAATCAGAAGCAAAGAGCCTTCACGGGAAACCATTCTCGAAGCAGCCCAATTAGCCGCTTACTTCAGTAAAGGGCGGTCATCAAGCTCTGTGCCGGTTGACTTTACGAGAATTCGCCATGTCAAAAAACCTTCCGGGGCAAAACCCGGCTTTGTCATTTACGAAAATCAGCAAACCGTATATGTTACACCTGATGAGGAAACGGTTATAAAACTAAAAAATTGACGATTTTCTGTCCAAAGAGATTTGTACTAAAATAAAAAACGAAAGGCCGGGATCAACCTGCCTTTCGTTTTTTCACAACATTTTCTGTCCGTGCAGGACGGGAAAAAGCTTAACCGTAAAGCCTTCCCCATTCTGCAGGGTCTTTTTTCCATTCTTGAAGTGTTGCCATATCTTCACTGCGGATATAACCCTTATCGTTTGCAACAGTCACTAATGTGGAAAAGTCAGTTAATGAATATGCTGTAATATCCGCTTCTTTCAGCATTTCCCTTCCTTTTTCCAATTCATAAGTAAAAATCGACACAACCCCGATTACATCACAGCCGGCCTCTCTCAATGCATTCACAGCCGTAATGACACTTCCTCCGGTAGAAATCAAATCTTCCACGACAACAACTTTTTGTCCCTCAGATACCTTTCCTTCAATTTGATTTCCTTTTCCGTGACCCTTCGCTTTCGAACGAACATAACACATGGGAAGATTCATCAGTTCGCTGACCCATGCCGCATGAGGAATCCCCGCTGTCGCCGTGCCGGCTATTACCTCAACTTCCGGGAAATTTTCCTCAATTAAGTTTTTTAGTCCTCCGGCAATTTCCCGGCGGATTTCCGGATAGGAAAGAGTCAGGCGGTTATCACAATAGATAGGTGATTTTAAGCCTGACGCCCATGTAAACGGATCATTCGGCTTTAATGCAACTGCTTCAATTTCCAGCAGCTTTTCAGCGATCAATCTTTTCATACTTATCCCTCCCAGGCTTGCTTATATAATAAGTAACTTCCGTATGGATTTTCTGCTTTCGTAATTCCTCTGCCGACCACAATGGCAGACGCTCCTTCATCTTTTGCAAACCGGGGAGTTGCAACCCGTTTTTGGTCCTGTACATCGTCAGATGCAAGACGAATTCCCGGTGTAACCGTCAGAAAATCCGGCCCGAGCGCAGCACGGAGCATTCCTGCTTCATGTGAGGAACAGACAACACCGTCCAATCCCGCATCACGGGCAAGGGTGGCATAGTGTAAAACAGATTCCTTCAAAGGCACCTTTATAAGCTGTTCTTTTTGCATTTGCTCCTCTGAAGTGCTTGTCAATTGGGTCACCGCGATACAATACGGTCTGGTCTTGCCGGAAGGAGTTCCGGCCTCCAGACCCTCAATTGCAGCGGACATCATCTCCCTGCCGCCTGCCGCATGGACATTGACAAGGTCGCATCCCAGTTTTGCCAAACCCTTCATCGCACTTTTAACTGTATTGGGTATATCGTGAAGTTTCAAATCGAGGAAGATGCGATGGCCTTTTTCCTTCAAATGATATACAATATCCGGTCCTTCCTGATAAAATAGTTCCATTCCAACTTTCAGAAACAGTTTTTCATGGTCAAAATGGCTGAGAAATTCATCCACTTCGGTTTTTCCGGGAAAATCAAGGGCGATAATGAGCGATCCGCGCATGCTTATTCCAACTCCTTCCCGTACAATCCGAGATATGGTCAATCCCCAGCCGATCCATCAGTTCCGGTAATTCTTTAATAATTTTTGGACAAACAAATGGATCAACGAAATTTGCCGTGCCCACTGCTACGGCACTCGCTCCTGCGTAAAAGAATTCGATCACATCTTCCGCAGATTGAATTCCGCCCATTCCGATAATCGGAAGATCTACGTTTTGACTGACCTCATAAATCATTCTCAGTGCCACCGGTTTAATGGCCGGCCCTGACAGCCCCCCTGTCTTATTTGCCAACACCGGCTTCCCGGTTTGCAGATCAATTCTCATTCCAAGAAGCGTATTGATCATGGTTAACCCGTCCGCTCCCCCTTCTTCAACGGCTTTGGCCATTTCCACAATATCCCTTACATTCGGGGACAGTTTTACGTATACAGGAACGGACGACACTTCTTTTACCTTTTTTGTCAGGCTTTTGGCCACTTCAGGAATCGTTCCGAATGCAATTCCCCCGGTTTTAACATTCGGGCAGGATATATTTAACTCCAGGGCATGGACGTTTTTCACTTTGGAAATTTCCCTGGCAACCTCCACGTAATCTTCCTCATAAGAACCGGCCACATTGGCAATGATGGGAACATCAAATTGTTCAAGCCAGGGCAGTTCTTCTTCGATTACCTTTTCCAACCCGGGGTTTTGCAGGCCGATTGCATTGAGCATTCCGCCCGGTGTTTCTGCAACCCGGGGCGTGGCATTTCCAAACCGGGGTTCTACGGTTGTGGCTTTAATCATAATCGCGCCAAGTTCGCTTAAATCATACAGTTGGCTGAATTCCCTTCCGAAACCAAAGCAGCCTGATGCAGGCATTACGGGATTTTTTAAGCTGAGACCTGGAAGTTCAACTGACAAGCGATTCATAATAAGACCTCCTCCGCAGCAAATACAGGTCCGTCACTGCATATCCTTTTATAAGAAGAATCATCCGGGTCTTCACTCATACGGCATACACAGGCAAAACAGGCACCGATTCCGCAAGCCATCCGTTCTTCCAGAGATAAATATACCTTCTTATCTTTTCCATAAGCATTCTTTAACGCTTTCAGCATCGGGATCGGCCCGCATGAATACAGACAATCGAAAGCTATCTCCCGGTTTTTAATTACATCCGTAACAAAACCCTTTTCTCCGTAAGAGCCGTCATCTGTTGCAATAAAGGTTTCACCAAGCTGTCTGAAAGCATCTTCGTAAAAAACCGCTTCTTTTGTTTGAAAACCGAGGACATGAATAACCTTTACTCCCTGCTCGCGCAATTGTTTGGATAACTCATAGAGCGGAGGGACGCCGATTCCGCCGCCGACAAGGAGGGCAGTGTCTCCCGGTTTCACCTCTGAGACAGGAAACCCGTGCCCCAGAGGTCCCAGGATATCAATCTTATCTCCCGGCCGTTTTCCGGCAAGGATCGATGTCCCCCTCCCCTGCACTCTGTAGATCAGAGTAAATTGATTTTTTTCCTTGATGATATCGGCTATACTTAACGGTCTTCTGAGCAAAGGGTCAATTCCGCCGGCAACCCTCACATGGACAAACTGCCCCGGTTCATTCATGCTGCTTGTAAGCTCTCCTTCAAGGATAAGTTCAAATACAGACGGGGCAATTTCTTTGTGTGAAACGACGGTGCATAATTCATTGTTTATCACGATAATACAGCCTCCTGGTTTTGTTCTCTTTTCTCCATTGCTTCCGCTGAAAAAGTCATTGACTCGAGAACAGTAAGCAATGCCCTGGCCGTATCAAGTGAAGTTAAACAAGGAATGCCGTTTTCAACTGTTTCACGGCGGATTTTGAAGCCGTCGCGTTCCGGCTGTTTTCCTTTAGTCAGGGTATTAATGACAATCTGCGCTTCCCCGTTTCGAATAACATCAAGAAGATCCTTATCACCGGCGCCGATTTTTTGTACCACTCTCACGGGAATCCCGGCTGCCTGAAGGGCTTTGGCTGTACCGCTCGTTGCCATTAATTGATAACCGATCGCAACAAATCGTTTTCCAATTTGCAATGCTTCTTCTTTATCTTTATCGGCCACAGTCAACAAGACAGTTCCAAAATTTTGAATATTCATTCCCGAAGCGACAAGCCCTTTGTATAAAGCTTTTTCCAATGTGTTGTCTTTACCCATGACTTCACCCGTTGACTTCATTTCCGGACCCAAGGTTGTGTCGACCCTTCTCAACTTGGCAAAAGAGAAAACAGGTACTTTTACATATACTCCCTTTCTCTCCGGAGCAAGTCCATTTTGATACCCTTGCTCTCGCAGGGTCCGGCCAAGGATGACCTTCGTGGCGATATTTGCCATCGGTATATTTGTAATTTTGCTTAAAAACGGCACCGTACGGCTTGATCTCGGATTCACTTCAATGACAAACACTTGATTGTCCGAGATGACATATTGAATATTTAACAATCCGATAATCCCCAGACCCCTGGCAAGCCGCTCAGTATAGTCAACGATAACACTCTTAATCTCTTCTGAAATGCCTTGCGGCGGATACACAGCGATTGAATCCCCGGAGTGGACACCTGCACGTTCAATATGTTCCATAATCCCGGGAATGAGAACATCCTCTCCGTCGCAAATAGCATCAACTTCTATTTCTTTTCCGGTTAAATAACGGTCAATTAATACGGGATGTTCAGGGTTGATTTTCACGGCATTTTCCATATAATAGAGTAATTCTTCCTCTTTAAATACGATCTCCATTGCTCTTCCGCCGAGTACATAGGACGGCCGCACAAGCACCGGATAACCTATTTCCGCGGCAATTTTCACTGCTTCGTCAACAGATAACGCAGTTTTTCCTTTCGGCATCGGAATATCCAATTCCACTAGAGCATGTTCAAATTTATCACGATCCTCGGAGCGATCCAGATTTTCGAGGGAAGTTCCGAGAATTTTCACGCCTCGCTCAACGAGCGGTGCGGCCAAATTAATGGCAGTTTGTCCTCCGAATTGAACAACGACTCCCTCCGGCTTTTCCAAGTCAACAATATGCATGACATCTTCAATGGTTAACGGTTCAAAATACAGTTTGTCAGAAATACTGAAATCCGTTGAAACAGTCTCCGGATTGTTGTTAATGATAATTGCCTCATATCCGGCCTCTTTGATCGCCCAGACGGCATGCACGGTGGAATAGTCAAATTCGATTCCCTGGCCGATTCGGATTGGGCCTGAACCGAGCACGATCACGCTTTTTTTGTCCGATACTTCTGACTCGTTTTCCTCTTCATAAGTTCCGTAAAAATACGGTGTTGTTGAATCAAATTCAGCGGCGCAAGTGTCGACCATTTTATAAACCGGAATAATCCCGTTCTCTTTTCGCCATTGATAAATTTCGAGTTCCCCGCTTTCCCATAATCGTGCCAGCGTTTTATCAGAAAAGCCCATTTTCTTGGCCTTTAAGCCCATTTCTTTATCAAAGGGATTTGCTGCGAGATCTTTTTCAAGAGAAACAATTTTCTGCAATTTATAGAGGAAAAACAGGTCAATTTTACTCCATTCATGAATGGTTTCTATCGATACACCCCGTCTCAGCGCCTCGCCAATATAGAACAATCTTTCATCGCCGGGCTTGCGAATCCGTTTTTCAATTAATTCAACATTGATGTTTTCTGCATTTTTTAATTCTAAATGATGAACGCCTGCTTCCAGGGAACGGACAGCCTTTAAGATCGATTCTTCAAAACTGCGGCCGATCGCCATGACTTCACCAGTAGCCTTCATTTGTGTTCCCAGGGTGCGGTTGGCCGATTCAAATTTATCAAACGGCCAGCGCGGAATTTTTGTTACCACATAGTCCAGGACAGGTTCAAAGCAAGCATATGTTTTTCCCGTAACAGGGTTCAACATTTCATCGAGGGTTAACCCGACAGCTATTTTTGCAGCAAGTTTTGCAATCGGATAACCGGTGGCCTTTGAGGCAAGGGCGGATGAACGGCTGACCCTCGGATTCACTTCAATCACATAGTACTTATAACTGTATGGGTCCAGAGCCAGCTGAACATTACAACCGCCCTCTATTTCAAGCGCACGGATAATTTTTAAAGACGCATTCCGGAGCAATTGATGTTCCCGGTCACTTAAAGTCTGCACCGGAGCACAGACAATCGAATCACCCGTATGTATTCCGACCGGGTCGACATTCTCCATATTACAAACAACGATCGCATTATCACTGCTGTCTCGCATAACCTCATATTCAATTTCCTTAAAACCGGCAATGCTTTTTTCAAGCAAACATTGATTAACAGGACTGTACTTTAATCCACTTTGAACAATTTCGCGGAGTTCCTGTTCATCATGGCAAATTCCTCCGCCTGTTCCCCCCAAAGTATAGGCGGGACGGACGATGACCGGATAACCAACCTCTTTGACAAATTCCAGTGATTCCTCGACAGAATGCACAATCGCGCTTTCCGGAATCGGCTCACCGAGGTCATTCATCAAGCTTCTGAATAAATCCCTGTCTTCCGCTTTTTCTATGGCGGAAAGCTTGGTTCCCAAAATCTCCACACCGCATTCTTCCAACACGCCTGATTTGGCCAATTCGACGGCGAGATTTAATCCCGTTTGTCCGCCCAATGTTGGCAAAAGAGCATCCGGACGTTCCTTGCGGATGATTCTGCTCACAAATTCCAGTGTCAAGGGCTCAATGTACACGACATCGGCAATTTCAGTATCCGTCATGATGGTTGCCGGATTCGAGTTGACAAGGATTACCTTGTAGCCTTCTTCTTTCAATGCCATACAAGCCTGCGTTCCCGCATAGTCAAACTCTGCGGCCTGTCCGATTACGATAGGTCCCGAACCGATAACTAAAATGCTGTTTATATCTGTACGTTTTGGCATTAGTGAGCACCCCTTAATTCATGACTTTCAATCATTTCCAAAAATTCATCAAACAAATAGTTTGAATCCTCAGGACCTGAAGAGCCTTCCGGATGATATTGGACGGTAAATGCCGGAGCCTCTTTATGTCTGAGACCTTCAACAGTTCCGTCATTTAGCGCAATATGGGTTACTTCTAAAGCGGTATTTTTCAGTGAGTCAATATCAACTGTATAACCGTGATTTTGCGAAGTAATGGCAACATTGCCCGTCCGCAAATCTCTGACCGGATGATTGGAACCTCTGTGGCCGAATTTCATTTTTACTGTGTCCGCACCACAGGCAAGGGCAAACAATTGATGTCCGATATCAATCCCGAAAATTGGAACCTTTCCAATCAAATCCTTGATCATTTGAATGGCTTCCGGAACATTTTTCGGATTTCCGGGACCGTTTGAAAGCATGACTCCGTCAGGGTTCAAATTCAGGATTTCCCTGGCTGATGTGTTATAAGGAACAACAATCACATCACAGTCTCTTTTGTTTAACTCCCGCAAAATCCCGTGTTTCATACCAAAATCAACAAGGACAACTCTTTTTCCAAAGCCGGGGCTTGGATAAGCGGTTTTTGTTGAAACTTGCTTCACCAAATCCGTTCTCAGTTCCGAAGCTCTTAGGTGTTCTAAGATATCATCCGAGTTCTCATCAATATTGCAAATAGTTCCCTTTAAAGTCCCGTATTTTCTGATTATGCGTGTCAGTTTTCTCGTATCAATTCCGGAAATTCCGGGGATATCTTTGCTTTTTAAATATTCATCCAGAGAAATTTCCTTTCTCCAATTGGAAGGAAAATCTGCCGCTTCCTTTACAACCACCCCTGATACTGCCGGAGTGATCGCTTCAAAATCATCACGGTTAATCCCGTAGTTCCCTATTAATGGATAAGTAAATGTTACAATGCATCCGCAAAAAGAAGGATCAGACAGAGTTTCCTGATACCCTGTCATTCCTGTCGTGAATACAACCTCACCGGTTGTCCTTCTCAGGCTGCCAAATCCCTCCCCGGTAAAAACTGTTCCATCTTCCAATATCAGTTGTCTTTTCATGCCTTAACCGTCTCCCTGTCCCAAACAATTTTGCCTTTAACCATCGTTAATACAGGCCAGCCTTTACAATCCCATCCTGCAAACGGAGTGTTTTTGCCTTTCGAGAGAAAGTTTTCAGGATCGATTTTTTCGCTTTTTTCAAGATCAATCACAACCAAATCCGCTTCTTTACCTGGTTCCAGGCGGCCTAAATCCAAACCGAAAGTTTCAGCCGGTTTCACAGTCAGAAAATCGACAAGCTGCTTTAATGTCAAAATTCCTTTTTCGACAAAATGTGTATACAAAAGTGGAAATGCAGTTTCCAATCCGACAATTCCGAACGGAGCAAGCTCCATTCCTTTTGCTTTTTCTTCTTCCGTATGCGGGGCGTGATCCGTGGCAATAAAATCTATCGTTCCATCCAGGAGTCCTTCGATTAACGCCTGCCTGTCCTTTTCTCCTCTTAAAGGAGGATTCATCTTATAATTCGGATCCGGTCCCGGTATATCCTCATCAGTCAAAAGAAGATGATGGGGTGTTACCTCCGCAGTTACCTTGATTCCGGCTTTTTTCGCATCTCTGACCGCTCTGACGGAACCTTCTGTGCTTATATGGCAGACATGATAATGGCAGCCCGCAGCTTCAGCAAGAAGAACGTCTCTCGCAATATGCACCGATTCGCAAACAGACGGGATGCCTTTGAGCCCGTATTTCCTGGAAAAACTCCCTTCATGAACACATCCGCCGTTGATGAGAGTATTATCCTCACAGTGAGCAACAATTGCCATATTTAATTTTGCCGCAGTTTTCATCGCTTCAAGCATCATTCCAGCGGACTGTACACCGACGCCATCATCTGTGAATGCAAATGCGCCGGCTTCTTTCAATTCTGCAAAATTGGTTAACTCTTCGCCAAGTTCCCTTACTGTAATCGATGCATAAGGAAGAACACGAACCGCTGCTGTTTCTTCAATCCGCTTGTTAAGCCATTCCAATTGCTCCTTTGTATCAGGTACGGGCCTGGTGTTCGGCATGGCCGCCACGGTTGTGAAACCGCCCCGGGCAGCAGCCATTGTTCCTGTGGCAATAGTTTCTTTATGTTCTCCGCCCGGCTCGCGAAGATGAACATGAAGATCGATAAAACCGGGCGCAATCAACCGTCCTTTTGCATCAACCACCTGATCGGCATCCCGTGAAATGGTTTCTGCGATTTCCGCAATTTTCCCGTTTTCTATATAAATATCCTTTTTCCCGAGTTCCCCGCTTTCAGTTAGCAACATACCATTTCTTAAAATTATTGACATGTACATTACCCCCTTGAATTTCCTCCAATGCCCTTTTTAAAACGGCCATTCTTACATATACTCCATTTTCCATTTGTTTAAAAATTCTCGATCTTTTACTTTGTACAAGACTGTCAGCAATTTCAACATCCCGGTTTACCGGAGCCGGATGCATAATAATACTTCCGGGCTTCATTCTTTTTTCCCGTTCCACGGTTAATCCGTATTTCTTATGATATTGCTCTTTCGTAAAATTGCCTTCCGTCTTGTGGCGTTCATGCTGAACGCGGAGAAGCATCACCACATCGGCAGTTTCTATTGCCATATCAACATCTTCATATTTGCCGAACTTCAGAAGGCTTTCATCAAACCATTGTTCCGGGCCGGAGAAAACCACTTCTGCGCCGAGTCTTGATAAAGCATCGCCATTGGAGCGGGCAACCCTGCTGTGCCGGATATCCCCGATGATGGCCACCTTAATTCCTTTGAAAATGCCGAATTCCTGCTTAATCGTTAATAGATCCAAGAGTGACTGGGTCGGGTGATGTCCGCAGCCATCCCCGGCGTTAAGGATTGAAATCTTTGTTTTATCGACAAGCTCTGTAAAATAATTATCAACTTTATGCCTGATTACTACCGCACTGACTCCGATGGACTCCAAAGTAAGAATGGTGTCGTACAATGTTTCCCCTTTTAAAACACTTGAAACACCGGCCTCAAAAGGAATAACCTCAAGGCCAAGCCGGCGCTCTGCAACAAAAAAGCTGCTTTTTGTTCTTGTGCTCGGTTCAAAAAACAAATTTGCCACAAAGGTCTGTTTCTTAGGCTGCCAAACTTTTCCCTCCGCAAACTCCTGTGCTTCCGTTAAAATATCTCCGATTTCTTTTACTGATAATTCTGTCGTAGTCAATAAATGCTTCATGACAGAAGCCCCCTTTAAATTTCAAATTCCAAAAATAATGCCAATGAATATGCGGCAAAAGTCAAGACGTCAGGGAGTGAAACTTGTACACACACCTTCTTTCCCCCGGAAAACTCCAAAATCAGCCGGTTTCGGCTTCTTTTGAACGATTTACGTACCCTTTAAAAACATCATCAGTTTTCTCTTAGTGTGCGCAAAAGCTTTGGATCTAAAGCTTTATCCTTTTCCAGTGCAGATTCCTCAAACATATCTTCTCCGGCCTCTTTGCCGCCAGGTAAAAATATATTTAAGAGTATTCCCAGGATAGACGCCAGCGCCAATCCTTCAATATCTATAAATACACCGCCGATACCAACGATAAGGATGACTGAGGAGATAACTAAATTCCTGTTATTTCCAAAATCTATTTTACTGTCAACGAGCATCCTCAAACCTGATGACGCAATGATACCGAATAAAAGAATGGAAACTCCGCCCATCACAGGAGCGGGAATCGAACTAATCAGCGCTGTAATCTTGCCGATAAAGCCAAATATTGTTGCAATGATGGCTGCCCCGGCAATCACATATACACTGTATACCTTTGTCAGCGCCAAAACACCGATATTTTCTCCGTAAGTTGTTTTGGGCGGTCCGCCAACAAGTGCCGATATGATAGTAGCCGTACCATCCCCGAGGATTGAACGGTGCAATCCGGGATCTTTAATCAAATTTTTCCCGACAATCTTACTTAATACCAACTGGTGCCCAATATGCTCGGATATTGTCACAACTGCCACCGGCACCATTAAAAGTACAACCTCCAACGGAATATTAATGTCGTAATGCATTATTGGAAACACAAAATCGGGCATCTCAAACCAATCCGCTTTTTTTACCCCTGAAAAGTCCACTATCCCGACAATCCATGCATACAGATATCCGACAACTATCCCGCCCAAAATAGGGACGAGGCCGAGCATTCCTCTCCCAAATATGGTCAGCAATATAGCTGTTAAGAGGGTCACCACGGCTACAGAAAAGTAGACCATACTCTTTTCTTTCGTATCAGGGTTGATCATGGCCATATTCATTGCTGTACCGGAGAGAGACAAACCGATAACAATAATAACCGGTCCCACAACTATCGGCGGAAGCAATTTCATAATCCATTTATATCCGATTCCTTTTATCAACAATGCAACTAAGACGTACACCAACCCGACGAAGAACGTCCCAATCATCGCCGGACCGATTCCGCCCCCGGATTTAATAATCATTTCCAACGGGACGATAAAGGCAAAGGATGAACCCAAATAAGCCGGAACCTTCCCTTTTGTAATCAAAATAAAAGCCAATGTTCCTAAACCGCTTGATATTAATGCCATCGCCGGGCTTAAGCCCACTAAGTAAGGTACTAATACAGTCGCACCGAACATGGCAAACAAATGCTGGGTACTGAGAGACAGTCCTTGAAACAGACCTGGAACTTCTTTGATGTCTAACACTGGTTTTGTCATTTTTCCATATCTCCTTTTTATTTAGGTTCAAAAGCCCGGTTTGCCCAAAAAAACCTCTTTGAATAGATGTTCAAAGAGGGCAGATCAAAATAAAGCAAAAGAAATTCTTCAATGCTTTAATTCTTTTTTCTAGCCTCTCCGGACTATTTTAAAAAAGAACTCTATTTACTTTTCATGAATACTTACCTGTTCCTTCTTATCAACTTCCAATAACTCGACGACAATCCTTTCTGAACTGGAGGTGGGAATATTTTTTCCGACATAGTCTGCCCGTATCGGCAGCTCCCGGTGACCCCGGTCAACAAGCACAGCCAATTGAACGGCTGACGGTCTGCCGATATCAACCAGGGCATCCAAAGCCGCTCTCACGGTTCTGCCTGTATATAATACATCATCAACTAAAATTACTTTTTTATTATTGATATCACAGGGGATGTTTGAACCTTTCACTAAAGGATCCCTGTCTGCCGCTTTCCTTGACAAATCATCGCGATACAGCGTAATATCCAGCTCTCCAACGGGAATTTTTGTACCTTCAATTTTCTTAATGCGCTCTGCCAATCTTTTGGCAAGGTAACTTCCTCTCGTACGGATGCCCACCACTATGCATCCCTCAATACCTTTGTTTTTCTCAATGATTTCGTGGGCAATTCGGGTCAAAGCCCTGTGTATGGCTTTTTCGTCAAGGACTATGGCTTTTTGAGACATTTACTTCATCCTTTCGCGAACCATATCTTTAGATTTTGCGCTACACTAAAAGTTTATAATCCATTCATAAAAAAACCTCCCGCCCTGCGGCGAGAGGATATACGAATGCCATGACATGCCCGGCAAAAATAACCGGATGCATGACGTAAAACTGCCGTATCCGTTACCTTCTCAGCCTCACAGGACTGTCTTTAAAGGTCATAATTTACTAAAACAATCATAAAGGAGCTTCCCTTATTTGTCAATATTTTTTTCTGAGGCCGGCCAGCAGCTCCTCAAAATAAAGAGGCAACGGGGCTTCAAACTCCATATACTCCCCGGTGGACGGGTGTGTAAAACCAAGAACTCCGGCATGCAGAGCCTGGCCTCCCAAATCAAGGGTCTTTCTGGGCCCGTATTTCGGATCTCCGGCCAACGGATAACCGATGTATTTCATATGAACCCGGATTTGGTGAGTTCTGCCTGTTTCCAAACGGCACTCAATATATGTAAAGTCGTGAAATCTTTCTAAAACATGAAAATGAGTGACGGCGGGTTTACCATGATCAATAACACACATACTTTGCCTGTCCTTCGGGTCCCGTCCGATGGGCGCATCGATTGTTCCATGGTCATGAGGAATAACGCCGTGGACTAGCGCTTTATATTTTCGTGTCACAGTTTTAGCGGTTAATTGGTTTACAAGCGCTTCATGGGCTTTGTCATTTTTAGCCACCATTAACAAACCTGAAGTATCTTTATCTATCCGGTGAACAATACCGGGGCGAAGAACCCCGTTAATCCCTGACAAATCCTTGCAATGAGCCATTAATCCGTTGACAAGTGTACCGTGGAGATGTCCCGGAGCCGGATGCACCACCATTCCTTTTGGCTTATTCACAACTATGATATCCTTGTCTTCATAGTAAATATCCAATTCCATTTCCTCCGGCTCCACATCAAGTATTTCCGGTTCGGGAATGGTGATTTCAATCAGGTCATGAAGGGCAGTTTTATAATTCGCTTTAATTTCCTTTCCGTTAACAAGAACAAGGCCTTCCTTAATCCATTGTTGAACTTGTGTACGGGACCATTCCTCATTTAAAGTCACAAGAATTTTATCTATTCTTTGATTTTCTTGACCGTCATGAATGATATGTTCCATTTTCTCCATGCTCTTTCTCCTTTGCCGCTTTTTCCTCCCGGATCATATGTATAATCAATAAAGCGACTCCTATCACTAATGCTGAATCTGCTATATTAAAAACAGGAAAATCGTATCCAAATATATATGTATTGATAAAATCAACCACTTCTTTGCGAAAAACCCTGTCAATCAAGTTGCCGATTGCTCCGCCCAGCATTAATCCCAGCGAAGTGCCGAGAAGCCATTTTCCTTTCGCATATTTTTGCATGTAATAAATAATTCCGGCTACAGCAATAATTGTAATGATATAAAAAAACCATAATTGTCCCTGCAATATCCCCCATGCCGCTCCGCTGTTGCGGTGGGAAGTAATATATATAAAGTTTTCAATAATTTTAATGCTTTCGCCAATCTCCATATTTTTCACAATAAGCCATTTCGTCCATTGATCAAGAACAATAATGATGATAGCCAGCAAATAAAAAAACACAAAGGCAACCTCCAAACCATTTGTAATCAGTTACCTTTGCATTTTAGCATAATTTTTCCCAAAACAACAATGATTCAATGAAACGGCTTCGAATAAAAGCTGTTAATAACAGCAACATCCTCTTTATTTCTTATCGTCGGAATGATCCGTAACATCTCTTCCGGCAGAAGCTCTCCGGAAATTTCACAAACGCCAAAACCATTTGATTCAATTTTTGACAAAGTATTGTCGATATCCCTCAACTCTTCTTTAATTAAAGGCAATACGAGCCGGTTGACATTTCCTTTCTTCAATCTGCCGGTTAATTCCTGGCGAATTAGACGGAGTTCACGATAAAGCTTTTCAGTGTTCACATTCACTTCCCTCATCCGCCTCCGTTTGCTCTGTTTCCTATATTATCTCCGCACAAAGACCGCAGACCCGGCTAAAGTTTTAACAGTAAACACAACATTTTACCGGAGAGGAAGTTTTTATTAAACTGATTTCTGTTCATTGGTTCACTTTCCAGACGGCAAAAAAGGGCTGCGGTACCCGGACAGCCCTTTTTCTAAACAATTTATTCCACATGACTATAATGCTCTTTGACAACCTGTGCGCAGCGCGGGCATAAAGTCGGATGTTCTTCGTCGGTTCCCGTTTCTGTGGAGACTACCCAACAACGCTCACATGTTTCGCCGGGAGCAGGTGCGACAATAATAGCCGCTGTTTCTAATTTTAATGCTTCCTCCGGTGCCTGATCATAAACCCCGGCAACTTCAAAACCGGAAACAATAAAAAGTTGCTTTAAATCTTCTGAAATGGAATCCAAAAGTTTTCTTGATTTCTCTGTCACATATAAAGTAACTTTGGCAGACAATGATTTTCCAATCAGCTTTTCATTCCGTGCTTCTTCCAAAGCTTTAAGAACATCGTCCCGGAGCCTCATAAACGCAGTCCACTTTTCCATAATTTTATCAGCATCCGGCAACTCAACATAATCCGGCATGTCTGTCAGCTGCACACTCGGCTCTTTAACCATCGGGATATGACTCCATACCTCATCAGCTGTATGAGGAAGAATCGGAGCAACCAGCTTTGTCAGGGAAACCAATGTTTCATACATAACCGTCTGAATGGCGCGTCTGTGCGGATGATCCGCCGCCTCAATATATAGAATATCTTTTGCAAAGTCTAAATAAAACGCGCTTAGATCAAGGGTGCAGAAATTATTGATCGTATGGTAAATCGTCGCATACTCGTAGTTGTCATAGGCTTCCAGAACCTTTTTAATGACTCTGTTTAATTTAACAAGCATAAACCGGTCGACTTCACGCAGATTTTCATAGGATACACGATCCTTTTCCGGGTTAAAATCAGCCAGGTTTCCAAGCAGGAAACGGAACGTATTGCGGATTTTTCTGTAGACCTCCGCGACTTGTTTAAGAATGGCATCGGATAATCTTACATCGGACTGATAATCAACAGATGCAACCCAAAGCCTCAAAATATCGGCTCCGTATTGATTCATCACCTTGGCAGGAACAACCACATTGCCGAGAGATTTACTCATTTTCCGTCCCTGGCCGTCCAAAACAAAACCGTGGCTTAGCACTCCTTTATACGGCGCCTTGCCGGTCACTGCCACACTGGTGGACAATGAAGAGTTAAACCAGCCCCGATATTGGTCAGAACCTTCAAGATAGAGGTCTGCCGGTCTTTGAAGTTCTTCACGTTCCACAAGCACTGCCTGATGGGAAGAACCTGAGTCAAACCAAACGTCCATAATATCAGTTTCTTTTGTAAAAATACCGTTTGGACTGTATTCGTGAGTAAATCCTTCCGGAAGAAGGTCTTTTGCTTCCTTTTCAAACCAAATATTTGAACCGTGCTCACGGAACAGATTTGATACATGCTCAATCGTTTCATCAGTAATAATCGGCTTTCCGTTTTCTCCGTAAAACACCGGAATAGGAACTCCCCACACACGCTGGCGGGAAATACACCAGTCGCCGCGGTCTTTAATCATGTTATAAATTCTTGTTTCACCCCATGAAGGGATCCATTTTGTTTCTTTAACCGCATCAAGAAGTTCTTCCCGGAAATCCTTAATAGAGGCAAACCATTGGGAAGTTGCCCTGTAGATGATCGGCTGCTTCGTTCTCCAGTCATGCGGATAGGAGTGAGTGATGAAATCGAGTTTTAGCAAAGCACCGACGCTGTCAAGCCGTTCAGTAACCGCCTTATTCGCATCATCATAGAACATGCCGGCAAAGCCTTCCGCTTCTTCAGTCATAACCCCTTTATCGTCAACCGGGCTCAGAACACCCAACCCATATTTCTGACCGATTAAAAAGTCGTCTTCCCCGTGTCCCGGAGCCGTATGGACACAACCGGTACCTGCATCTGTCGTAACATGCTCTCCAACCATAACTAAAGAATCACGATCATAAAAAGGATGTTTTGCCACAACATATTCAAGATCCTTTCCCGGAATCTTTTTAAGCACTTCCGGGTTCTCCCAGCTGAACAGATTTTGGCAGTTTTCAAGTAAAGCCTCAGCCACAACATATTTATTTCCGTCCGCATTTACAACTACATACGTTAAGTCAGGATGAACGGAAATTCCAAGGTTGGACGGAATTGTCCATGGAGTCGTTGTCCAAATAATAAAACTTGTGTCTTCATCCAGGATGCCTTTTCCGTCTTTAACCTTAAAGGTAACATAGATGGACGGAGAACGTTTATCTTTATACTCAACTTCCGCTTCGGCCAGGGCGCTTTCACTGGAAGGAGACCAATAAACGGGCTTTAATCCTTTATAAATATAACCCTTTTTCGCCATTTCCCCGAATACCTTGATTTGCTGGGCCTCGTAGTGCGGCTTCAAGGTAATATAAGGATTTTTCCAGTCGCCGCGGACGCCGAGCCGTTTAAACTGTTCCCGCTGATTGTCAATTTGTTCGTAAGCATATTCTTCACAAAGTTTTCTAAACTCAGAAACTGACATCTTCTTTCTGTTGATGCCTTTTTTTGTCAAAGCGTGCTCAATCGGAAGGCCGTGAGTATCCCAGCCGGGAACATAAGGTGCATGATAGCCGCTCATTGACTTATGCCGGACAATAAAATCCTTGAGAATCTTATTTAAAGCATGCCCGATATGAATGTCGCCGTTCGCATACGGAGGTCCGTCGTGAAGAACAAATAAAGGTCTGCCTTTCGTCCTTTCCTGAACAGCACGATAAATGTCCATTTCTTCCCATTTTTTTTGAATTTCCGGTTCCCGTTTTGGAAGATTTCCCCTCATAGGGAATTCTGTCTTCATCATCAGCAGTGTATTTTTGTAATCCATTCTTTTTTAATCCTCCTGTAAACCCTTATATAGCAAATAATGTATAAATCAAAAAAACCTTCTCATCCCAAAAAGGGACGAGAAGGTTTTTATTCCCGCGGTACCACCCTTATGAACAGCCAAAAAGCTGTCCGCTTGAAATTCGTAACGTGAATGATCCGCCGGAGGCTACTGACCATAAACGGACCCGGACATGTAATATGTCCGATATGCATCCGCAAAAGATGTTCGTCCCCGGTGCTCCAGGGTGATCTTCCATTCTCCCGTCTATGCCGGACTTTCACCATCACCGGCTCGCTGGAATAGACCGTTGAAGAACGTACTGTCCCTGTCATTGCATGAATTATGCTTTTTTACGTATTATATGTTTTTGATTTCGATTCGTCAAGCGAGCGTGTCTTCTTCTTTGACAGCTTCCAATTCCGATGCATCGACCTCATACTCAAGCAGATGATCCCAATCATCATTGTTCAACATATCAAGCTGGGCTTCGATAAGCATTTTAAACCTTGTACGGAACACTTTGGACTGTCTTTTCAAATCCTCAATCTCCAGCGCAATTTTACGTGCTTTCGCCAAAGATTCATTAATAATGCGATCGGCATTTTTCTCCGCTTCTTTAATAATTAATTTTGCTTCTTTTTGTGCGTTGCGTTTTACTTCTTCGGCAGCTTCCTGAGCAACGACAATCGACTTATTTAAAGTCTCCTCAATATTGCTAAAATGAGCGAGACGGGCATTTAATTCATTAACCTTTTCTTCCAGTTCTCTTTTTTCCCTCAGAATCATTTCATAGTCTTTAATGACCTGATCAAGAAATTCGTTTACCTCGTCTTCATCATAACCTCGAAATCCTTTAGTAAATTCTTTATTATGTATATCTAAAGGTGTTAATGGCATGGACGGGCACCTCCGTTAATATAGTTCACCTAAAGTCTTATGCAAATATTCGACATTGACATGCTATTTCCTGCAAATGGGACAAAAATATTTTTTTATCAGTACAAAATTGTTCATTGCTGTTTTCCTGCAATGATTCGCCACTTATCTTTCTTCGTCTTTCCTTCAAGGGCAATTACTTTGGCGCGTCCATGTCCCCGCACAGACAAAATATCGCCCTCTCCGCATTCAAAAGCGGGATTTTCAACGATTTTCCAATTTACTTTTACAACACCGTGTTTAATTATATTCTGTACTTTTTGACGGGACATATTATAAACAGCCGCCAAAATGGCATCCAATCTGAGTGACGAAACGGTTGTTTGCAGTTCCAGCCAGTTTTCCTTAACTTGGATAGCATCCGTTAACGGCAATTCCTTTAACGAAATGGACGTCCGTCCAATGGCAGCGAGCGTCTGATTAATATAGGCGCTGACCTCTTTCGCGGCAAAAAACTGCACCCGTCCGCCCTCAAGCAATATATCTCCAAACTTTTCCCTTCTTAATCCAATCGACATCAAACTGCCTAATACCTGCCGGTGCTCCAATGTGATAAATTTACGGGGATATTCAATTTCCCATAAGGAAATTTGAAAATCATCATGGACCGGATTGAAATAATCAGGATAAATCAATGCTCTGGCACGTTCACAGTTTTCCGTCCCGCCGAAGAACTCTGCATTTACGGATGTGCGGCGGCCAATAATGGATTGAACAATTTTCTGTTCCCTTGGATCAAGAAAATCCGTTAATTTGGGGCTGTACATATTTTCTGCGTCATCCCGCCACTCCTGAACCTTAGTCACGAATTCCCGTTCCTCGGGACGAAAATGTTGATAAATACTCATATTTTCACCTAAAACAATCAATGACTTAAAAAAGGGACCCGTACAGTCCCCCTTTATTCAATTCCGTTAAAACCAACTTACTAAAGCAAATAGACCCCTGGAGGCAAGATGAAGGACAAAGAAAGCCACAAGAGGCGAAATATCAATCATTCCTATAGGCGGTATAATTCTTCGGAAAGGTTCCAAATATGGTTCGCAAATCCTTCCCAGTGCTTCACCGAAAGAAGAACTCCGGGCGTTTGGGAACCAGGAAAGAATAATATAGATGATCAAAACCCAGGAATATATTTCAATAAGTCTAATCAATGTGAAAAAAATAAAATCCATTTAGTCTTACCACCTCGTACTCTCAAAATCTGACTCTTCTATCATGTCCGAGATATTGCCGGATACCTCGACATTATCCGGTGTACACAGAAAAATATTCACCCCTATTTTTTGAATATCTCCTCCGATAGCATACACCGTTCCGCTTAAAAAGTCGACAATGCGCTTAGCCGCATCATGTTCAATCCGCTGCAAATTTACAACAACCGCACGGCGGTTCTTTAAATGATCTGCAATTTCCTGAGCCTCTGCATAAAGCCTTGGTTCGACCAAAATAACTTTTGCGGAACTTTGTACTGACTGCAAATGAACTACATTTTGTTTGTGGCTGCCCTGGGCTTTCTGCGACTGCACGGCAGGCGTTCTTCTTTCTTCTTCATATTCCTCTTCCAACTGTTCTTCGTATTCATCGTCTAAGAAAAAAAATGTTTTGATTTTGGTCTTTAAGCTCATTTGAACCACCTCACCCATTGAATGTGAATGTATTTTTCCTATTCCCCCACTAATGCCGACCCTATTCTGACAAAAGTGGCTCCTTCCTCAACAGCGATAGAAAAGTCATTGGACATTCCCATGGAGAGCTCGGTACAAGGTGCATAGTCCAAGGCTAAATCCTGAATTTGCCGCTGCAGATTTTTTACCGTTCTGAAAGAGTTCCGCAAGACACTCTCATCATCCGTAAACGGTGCCATTGTCATAAGACCGACGACATGAACATTTGGAAACCGGGCCAATTCTTTAATAAATGGAATCACTTCATCCGGCTGAATCCCGTGCTTGCTGTCTTCAGCGGATGTTTTTACCTGAACAAAACAATTAACCGGTTTTCCGGCGCGTTTGTCTATTTCTTTGGCAAGGGAAAGTCTGTCCAATGAATGCACGTAATCAACCTTGTCAATAATTTTTTTTACCTTCCTCGATTGCAGTGTTCCGATAAAATGCCATACAGGCTTGTCCCCCAACGCTTCCCATTTTTCAAGAAGCCCCTTGTCATAATTTTCGCCAAAGTGTGTAATACCGGCTTCCAAAGCCTCTTTTGCCCTTTCAATAGAAACATATTTCGTAACGGCAATAATTTTTATGTCTTCCCGACTTCTTCCTGATTTTTTACATGCTTTATCAATTTCTTCCAAAACCAAAGCCAGTTTGTCAACAACCTTCATTTATACTCACTAATCCTCCTTCAAGCCGATAAAACTCATCATACGCCCTGTTTTCCCTTGATCTCTCCGGTGTGAAAAAAACAAATCACGATGACAGGACGTACAATACTTCGTCACCCGGATGTTTTTTTCCGGAACTTTCGACTGCAGAAGAATTTGCTTATTCAACTCCTGTAAATTTAATTTGTATTGATTTCCATAAATAAAATTATATGTCTTTTTTTCTCCTTCTGCCAGTCCGGATTTGACAAGTTCGATAACTTGGTTATCTACAATATAACAATTTTCGCAAATAGAAGGGCCGACGACAACCAAAATGTCCCGGGGAGGAATATTTTCTTCTTCAAAAACCTTGATCATTTCGGCTGCTATACCTTGTACAGATCCCCTCCAACCGGCATGAGCTGCTCCGATTGCCTCTTGCCGGGGAGCATAAAAGAGTAACGGGACACAATCAGCATAACACAGGGTCAACAGAACTCCTTTATCCGCAGTGAAAAATCCGTCGGTACCCTTAAAAGAATCCTCATAATCCAGGGCTCCCCTGCCTCTGTCCTTCCTGGAAACCTTTCTTATCACAGCCTTATGGATTTGCTCGGCTCCAACCCAATAACGGACCGGAAACCCGATCTTCTCTCCCAATTCCTTCCGATTAAGGCGGACAGACATGGGATTGTCCTGAACATGAAATGCAAGATTAAAACCGGTAAACGGGCCTTCGCTGCGCCCCCCAATTTTTGTGGTAAATCCTGCTGTTAAACGATGATTTTTTTTCATCCAACCTTCAATAAATAAGATACTCTCATTTTCCAAAATAAAAGGCTCCATTATTGCAACCTCTTTGTTTTTCTTTAGTTTAACATACTTATCCTTGTTGTGTTTATAAATTATTCATTCTGCGTGCTGTAATGAGTTTTGATCTTTAATCCGGACCAGAATAACGTCCCTGCCAATCTTCAAAATATTGGTCCAGGAAATCACAATTTCGTCGTTTCTGTTAAAAAAGGATAATACCCTGCCTGAAGGTCCGATAATAATGGACTCAATTTTTCCTGTATTTAAATTAATATCTAAATCACCGATATATCCGAGCCGTTTTCCGTCAGAAATATTAACTACATCCTTTGACTGAAACTCTGATATCCTCAATGATAATCCCCCCACAGATCTCTTTCTATATACATATGTCCGTCTTAAAAAGAAAACACCAAAAACCTTAAATGAATTGTGCATCTGCCCGGAACAAAAGCCGGAAACAGCCCAGTTGCAATATCAGGCTCCGGTGCAACCATTTCATTCTGCAAAAAATAATAAAGCTGCCATCATGGCAGCTAGCTTTGTATATTTTTAGTCATTTGTTTAATAGCAGCTTTTTCCAGACGGGAGACCTGGGCTTGGGAAATTCCAATCTCCTCCGCTACTTCCATTTGCGTTTTTCCTTGAAAAAACCTCTTTCTTAAGATTAATTTTTCTCTATCATTAAGTCTTCTCATACCTTCTTTTAAAGCAATTTCTTCAATCCATTGAACATCCTTATTTTTTTCATCGCTTAATTGATCCATAACATAAATCGGGTCTCCGCCGTCATTGTATATAGGTTCAAACAGTGAGACGGGATCCTGAATGGCATCAAGAGCAAATACGACCTCCTCGTGGGTTACATCCAATTCTTTCGCAATCTCGGCAGGAGTCGGTTCTCTTGAGGTTTCGCTCATCAGCTTCTCCCTTACCTGCAAAGCTTTATAAGCAATATCCCGCAGCGAACGGGAGACCCGGATGGGGTTATTATCCCGCAAATAACGCCGGATTTCTCCGATAATCATCGGAACAGCATAAGTAGAAAATTTGACATTTTGACTTAAATCAAAGTTGTCAATGGACTTCATCAAACCGATGCATCCAACCTGGAAGAGATCATCTACGAACTCTCCACGGTTGTTAAAACGTTGAATCACACTCAACACAAGCCGTAAATTTCCGTTGACAAGTTTTTCCCGTGCAGTGCTGTCCCCGTTATGCATTTTCTTAAACAGCTCCCTCATTTCTTCATTCTTTAAAACAGGAAGCTTCGAAGTATCAACACCGCAGATTTCTACCTTGTTTCGAGTCAATTCTTTTCCCTCCTCACAGGAGTTGCTGTACAACCAACAGTATCTCCTTGAAAAGGAAAAATATGCACCGTTATCTTGGCGGGGACATTCAAAAAATGACGGGTTTGTTTGACATTACTTTAAGAATAGCGGTTTTTCTGATGAAAAAAATTTTTACATTTTTTAATACATG
>JANWJP010000186.1 GCA_025451895.1 Robertmurraya sp. | reverse complement strand
TTATATTGGATTTGGATAGGTTTACTACCAAAACCATTATAAAGGATTTTTTTATGGAAAAGTTTACTAACGAAATATTTCGTATTATCAATTACATTGCGTTATTTTAATGCGACATTAGTGATATAATAATAAAACAAAAAAGGATATCTTAATATTGCTTGAATTTTTATTCCGGAAAAGTCCAAAAAAAAGCGATTCATCCCCCTCAGGCTCACTTCGTTCCTTGAGCGGGGCTTCTCGCTGATAATAATAATAGTAACAGTTTTTCCCTGTAAGGAAACGAAAAACAAGAATATTGTTTTTGATAATAGGAGGCAGTTTCTTACCGTTCCTTATTAAAGTTTTCCCGCCATTAATCCGGTGTCCAAAGGCTGAACACCGATAATACCCGATAAATCAACAGTAACACGAACGTCCGTTCTTGTTAATCTGAGCCTCCCGCTGTAATAAGGCATATCATTACCGCAAGAATCTGTCGGAAACAGAAGTGAGACAGTTGCACAATTTTTAGTAGGGTCAATTATTTCAATTCGAAAAAACATGGTGCTGCACATTTCTGCTTTGCCTGTTATTTTATTATAAAAACAACCGGTTAATTTCAAAAATCCGTCCACCGTAAAAAAAATTAATGGAATGGTATCCGTGCGGACAATGTTCGCCAGCATTCTGCCGAAATATTTTGTCCGCAAATAAATAATCAAGTCTTGAATTTTGATAATGTCATCCAATATTTCCGTAACACAACCATGATATTGTTTCATTTCCCTGCCAATTTTTCACCCCATGCTAACGACTCCTACTCTCATCATATCAACAGACAACCACAAAGGTGCGAATCAAAACGGCCGGATCCTGTCTTCTTTTTTACATTATACTTGCAACCAGATACCGTCTAAGTTCCTTTCATTCATGGAAGATCATTTGCACCGGACAGAACTCTTGTCATAAAAATCATTCGTATAAGAAAAGGTGAAAAATTCACACATAAAGAATCAGAACAATTTCAAACCGTCTCAATAAATCACTGTTTAACCTTTTTTAATTACTGATAGATATTGTATAATATAGAATAACATTGAAATGGAAAGGCTGATAAGATTGGACAATTCTACAAACTCTAACTTTATTAAAACAATTATCAAAAATGACCTGGCTTCAGGTAAACATAAGAAAATTGTGACCCGGTTCCCGCCTGAACCGAACGGATATTTACATATCGGACATGCCAAGTCCATCGTAATTAATTTCGATCTTGCAGACGAATTTAACGGAAAAACCCATTTGCGTTTCGATGATACGAATCCGCTAAAAGAAGACCAGGAGTTTGTCGATGCCATCCAGGAGGATGTAAGGTGGCTCGGCTACGAATGGGAGGAACTCCATTTTGCCTCCGACTATTTTGAAGAAATGTACGAACGGGCAGTCCTTTTAATTAAGAAAGGCCTGGCTTATGTAGACGATCTTTCAGCAGATGAAATTCGGGAATATCGGGGAACATTGACTGAACCGGGAAAAGAAAGTCCTTATCGGAACCGCTCCGTAGAAGAGAATCTTGATCTATTTGAACGGATGAGAAACGGGGAATTTGCTGACGGTGAGAAAGTATTAAGGGCAAAGATTGACATGGCTTCACCAAATATTAATTTGCGCGATCCTGTAATCTATCGGATTGCCCACGCCACTCATCATAACACCGGTGATAAATGGTGTATTTATCCAATGTACGGCTATGCCCATCCGTTGGAGGATGCAATTGAAGGAGTAACCCATTCACTCTGTACGACAGAGTTTGAAGACCAACGCCCCCTTTATGACTGGGTTGTAAGGGAGTGTGAGATGGAGAATGTTCCACAGCAAATTGAATTTGGACGTTTAAACATTTCCAATACTGTCATGAGCAAAAGAAAACTTAAAAGACTTGTTGACGAAAAGGTTGTCGACGGCTGGGATGATCCACGTATGCCAACGATCTCCGGGTTAAGAAGAAGGGGATTCACTCCGGAAGCAATCCGTGCTTTTGTTAAAGAAACCGGAGTCTCCAAAACATCCGGTGTCGTTGATTCAGCCATGCTCGAACATTTTGTCCGGGAGGATTTAAAATTAAAGGCACCGCGGACAATGGCCGTATTGCGTCCCTTAAAAGTTGTCATTACAAACTATCCTGAAGGAAAAATAGAATGGCTTGACGCCGAAATCAATCCGGAAAATCCGGAAATGGGAATAAGAAAAATTCCATTTTCAAGGGAAATTTATATTGAACAGGAAGACTTTATGGAAAATCCGCCTAAGAAATACCACCGTCTCTATCCGGGAAACGAGGTCCGCTTAAAACATGCCTATTTTATTAAATGTGAAGACGTTATTAAGGATGAAGACGGAAATATTGTTGAAATCCATTGTACGTACGATCCGGAAACAAAGAGTGGAACAGGCTTTACGGGGCGGAAGGTAAAAGGAACGATTCACTGGGTTGAAGCAACAAATGCCATTCCGGCTGAATTCAGACTTTACGGGCCGCTTCTTTTAGACGATGAACAAAACGAAGAGCAATCCGGTGAGGAAAAGGATTTTCTTGAAATGATCAATCCAAAATCCCTTGAAGTTGTTCATGGTTTTGTAGAACCAAATATGAAAAATGTGAAGGCGCACGACAAATTTCAATTTTTCAGACACGGTTATTTCAATGTCGATCCAAAGCATTCAACTCCGGATCACCTTGTCTTTAATCTTACTGTTTCACTAAAGAGCTCATTCAAATTAAATAAATAATAAAATTGCAGGCTGACTCCCCGGCATATGAGACAGCCTGCTTTTTAATTTTTTCATTTCTTTTTTAGCCAAACGCGCTTATTTTCCACTCTTCTTGTATAGCCTTTTGCGTCAAGTCGTTCCAATAAGGGAATCATGTACTTCCGGGAAAGATCAAGGATATCTTTGGCTTCACCGACAGTAAACTCAGAACCTGTTTCAGAACGCAGCTTTTCAACAGCCTGTCTGAAATGGTCGCCATGCCAATAATACTGACCGTCTAGAGGGACAGCCAAACCCTGTTCTTCAAAATACTTTCTCATTTCCGAAGCCAGTTCATCCGGAATGCCGGCCTTTTTAAAATAATCATTCAAATAAACTACTTGATAACCATCTTTCTTTAAATCAGCCAGCAAATTTTCCACCCGTTTCTGCCAATTTTTCGGAATATGCGGAGTAAATTCATCGAGCGAATAAAATTGTTCCTTCCGCTTAAAAATCTTTTTGGCAACAGCCTGTTCAATCACATAATCCAGCAGTTCTTTCGGATATGTCTTCTCCAGCGTTTGCACCAGCTCTTTCTTATTTAAACCCTGTTTCATCGGAAACATTGTATGATAATCCCGAAGTCTGTTATACAGTTCTTCTTCAATCACTTCCACCAGTGCGTTCATTGTATATTCATTTTTGTAATATTGGATGAAATCTTCACTTTTCAATTCATTCTGCAATGTCGTTTGATCCAGGGAAGTTCTGACCAGTAAATCATCGAAGGAGAGTCCTTTTGCTTCTTTTAAGGCTACAACAATTCTTTCACTCGGTGTTCCTTTCTTCTTCTTTTCCAACTCTGCAATGGTTCGTTCTCCAAAACGGTATTTTTGTCCTCTCGGATCAATCACCCAGCCTCCACCGATGGTTTCCTGAGGGCTCGGTCTTCTTAAAATAAAACGGTCTCCTCTTTTTGCAACCACTTCTTCATCAAGGCGGATTTGACATAAGATTTCATCATCCGCTTCCTTGAATTCATTTCTGTCAAAGAAAACAATCCTGCCCATCACTTCAGCTGTCCCTATATGCACTTTTACAGGCATACGCTGTTTAACCATATAATCAAGGTCCTCTGCTATCCTTAATGCAACATCAATGGTTCTTGTTACTTCAAATTGTTCCGAGGATACGAGAACATCTCCCCGTTCAATTTCATCCTTGGTTACGCCTGACAAATTGAAAGCTGCCCGTTGTCCAGCAAAAGCCCTGTCGGCAGGTTTATGATGAACTTGGATTTGACGCACCTTTGTCTTGATTCCCTTTGGCATAATTGTCAAAACTTGCCCATCCTCCGCCTGGCCTTCATAGACGGTGCCTCTTACAACCGTACCCTGGCCTTTAATGGTAAACACCTGGTCAATGGGCAGACGGAAAGCACCGCTGATATCACGGGCCTGTAGCTTCCTTAACATGGAAATAATCAGGTTTCTAAGGTCTTCGATGCCTTTGAAAGAAATACTGTCCACGGCAACCATGGGCGCATTTTCAAAAACGGTTCCCTTCAGTTCTTCGGCAATATCCTCCTTAACCAACTCGATAAAATCTTCGTCAACCTTATCTATTTTCGAAATTGCAACAATTCCGTTTTTTACTCCAAGAAACCCGAGAATATCAAGATGTTCTTTTGTTTGCGGCATGACTCCTTCATCAGCCGCTACAACCAATACCACTAAATCAATTCCTGCCACGCCGGCGATCATCTGCCGGATAAAGCGTTCATGCCCTGGAACATCAACAACTGAAATTTGTATTTCATCATCTTCATAGAGTGGCGCAAATCCCGGTTCTATAGAGATTTGCCTTTCCTTTTCCTCTTTCAACCGATCTGTATCCACATTGGTCAGTGCTTTTGTCAAGGTCGTTTTTCCATGATCAATATGTCCTGCCATTCCGATGGTAAAATATCTTTTTCCCATTTGCTTCCCTTCCTTTTTCTGCCTTTGTCACACCCTATGCAAGTTCAAACTTTGTAAACTCCAGTTTTCTTGATTTTTCAAAGAGGATGACATTTCCTTTTGTAAGCCGGATCTTTCTATTAAACAGGGGACCGTCATAAACATACGTATGATATTCGCCGGACTCGCCCATCGGACAAATATCTTTTTCCCGGATATCCTCCACAAAACTTTCATCAAGCTCCCGGCCAAGCCAATCCGGTTCCAAAGAATCATCCCTAATCCGAATGACTGTGGCTTTATAACCGGATTGAATAAAATTTTTCAATGCATCAAGAGCATGCTCCCTGGTGGTCCATAACGGATAAAAAGCTTTTAACCCGGCTTCTTCTGCCACTTCCGTTCCCCATTGACGGTGCTCGTCCAAATACAAATCACCATAAGCGATGCCCGTTATTCCGAACGTATTCTTTAAATGAAGCAATGCTTCAATAAAACTCTCTTTATAACTGTCATACGTGCATTCAATAAAATAAACAGGTATATTTAAAGCCTCGCCTTGAAGAGCAACCATTTCAGATTTTTCTCCGTGACCGAATGTCCTGCCCATTTCCACAGGAACCGTTGTCACTAAAACCGCTACATGTTTTCCTTGTTCATGCAATCTATGTAGTGCCATGCAAGCGTCTTTGCCGCCGCTCCAAGATAAAGCCAATTTTTCCTCCATTTGCTGTTCTCCTCTGCTTTCTAGTTGTTTTATATATAAAAAACATTTGCCTTAAACGGGTAACTAAAGTAGGAAGTTAAAAAACACCGCCAATCTCATTATATCAAAGCCAAGGCCGGTAAGTTTTCAATTTTCCGGGTTTATTCCTGAATAATTTTCCCTGTCCCGGAAAAATATACAGTTGTTTTCAATGAACTTCCTCTTTATCCGGATCAAAAACAGCCCGACCATATTGGCCGGGCCGCGTGATGTCAACGATTATTGTTTGACAACATTTGCTGCTTGTGGTCCGCGGGCACCTTCGACAATATCGAAAGTAACCTCTTGACCTTCTTCTAAAGTTTTGAAACCTTCAGCTTGGATGGCAGAGTAATGAACGAACACATCATTTCCATCTTCTGTTTCGATGAAACCGAAACCTTTCTCTGCATTAAACCATTTTACTTTACCGTATTTCATTAAAAAATCCTCCTATTGGCTAAAAAGCCGAACGTAAAATTTTCACCATTTACAACGTATTGCACTTCTGACTTACTTATCCAAACTTATGTTTAAAACTTTGGAAAAAGGTCTTACTAAAGCTTACACGATGCAAAACGGTTAAACCTAATTTAGCACTATTCACTACGGGTGTCAAGAAATAAAACAAGAAAACGGCACAAACCTTTAGAGTTTTTGTAAATCAATCCACTCACCATTTTCCCTGCAAACGCTCGGGTAAACTTTGAATCGATTGGATCACCACATCTAGTTTTGCCTCCATGCGATGAAGTAAATACAGGGTGACCACTACCGGGAATCCCAATTCACTTAACAGGGTAATGAACTGTTCCACTTCAGCACCCTCCTTCTCAACTTTGCGGATATTTATCATCTTGTTTTACCTTTTCGAGCAGCATCCAAATAAAAAATTAACAGCCACTGCAAACATTTAAGAAAAGGGCCGGTCTGCGTAAAACCGGCCCCATAACCAGGATTAACAAATTCAGGATTTGATGCTGTTAAATCTCATACTCGGTTACATTTCGTTCTACCACGCGCACGCCTTTTACAGCGGCCAAAGCTCCGTTTTTTGTGTAAAAAACATCTGCTGCGATCAGTTCTTCCATAGCTGTTTTTACAGCAGCCGGATCGATTGGTTCCTTAGGGGATTCCAATGTTATATTTGCCGTTTTTCCGTTCTCAGTCATAAATTGCAGTTCCAGAGTTTTTGCCATTTATTCTTTCCTCCTTTCATTTTTTACATGACAATATCAAAATTATCGAGTTTTTCTACCCCCAACAGCGGGTGCTCACATAAACCTCCGAGTACTTGAGCAACTTCGGCAAGCTTGTCCGGTGTTGATTCCTTCTTGATATTGCTGTACGTCTTTGTTTGATAAACCGGCTCACCTTTTTCGTTCATGCCGATTTCAAAATACAGTTTAAGTTTCGTGTCTTTTATAATTGCCTGTGCCATAGCTTTCACCTCCCTTCGCCCTTTATATATAAAAGGACCGGAAAAAAAGACAGGATGGAATGAAATATTTTTTTATCAACGGGCTTTTCGAAATTCCCGGCAAATATATCAGTCTGTTTAAGCAAATATTTCTGAATTTCATATAATATTAAAACCGTTCCAAAGAGGAGGCGAAAAGAATGGACCTCTTCGATATTTTGGATACCAACTATTTCATCTTGATTCCTGCCCTGTGGATTATTGGCTACGCCTTAAAACAAACCCCTAAAATCCCCGATTGGTCCATTATCTGGTTCTTATCCATCATTTCATTGGCAATCAGCACTTTAGCCTTCGGGTTTTCCGCGGAGACGATTATAAACGGAATTGTTGCCGCCGGAGTTTCCGTATACGGGCATCAAATTATTAAACAAACTACAATAAAACGGAAAACAGATTTGAAAAAACGGTAAAGAAAAAATTTTTTTTCTTGGTTTTAAAAAAACAAAGAGATTGAGTATAATTTCCGTCTTTTTTGTTCAAGATGAAATTAGAAAATTTCAAGCCTCTCCCCCCTGTCTCTGCCGGACTTACGGCAGAGATTCTTTTATTCATACCACACATTTATATTTCTTATACTGCGGTTGTCCATAAAATTCAGAATATTAATTTTCCCCTATTTCATTTACCGCATTTTAAGTAAATCCTCTCAATGAAGAGCTGATTTCTTTAATAATTTCCACCTTTCCACGTCGCATTTTTCTTTTTTGTTGACAATCTTTTTCACCAACTTTCGCTATTTTTCAGACTTTTGAAACAATCATCCAAAAAACTCACCCTATTTGTAAACTGTTTGAAAATTTTCGGTATTTTTATCCATAAAAAAAAGGATTATGTGTTTTAATTAAGTTAAAGAGCTTTTCCACTTCCTTCAATTGGAGATGAATGAAAATGTGGTATCAAAAACAACTGTCAATAATTGCAGATGAATTAAAATCCGATCTTAAGAACGGACTGTCAAGCAGTGAAGCAGAAAAGCGGCTAATGATTTATGGAGAAAACAGATTTGAAAAACAAAAACAGAAATCATTCATCAAACTGTTTTTCGAACAAATTAACAGTATATTAATTTATATCCTCATGGCTGCCGCACTCATTTCCCTGGCAGTATCTGAAATCAGTGATGCTGTCATCATTCTCATTGTGATTTTATTAAATTCCACGATCGGGGCCGTCCAGGAACGAAAGGCTGAAAAAGCCCTGGATGAACTGAATAAAATGACTACTCCAAAAGCGCTCGTTAAACGGGACGGAACAATCATGGAGATTCCCTCTGAACATGTCGTTCCCGGTGACATTGTTATCATTGATACAGGCCGTTATATTCCCGCAGATTTGCGTCTATTGGAAACAGTTAATTTAAAGATTGAAGAATCGTCTTTAACTGGAGAGTCTGTTCCGGTAGAAAAAGATGCCGAATGGCTCGGCATTACAGAGGTTCCTCCCGGCGACCAAAAAAATATGGCCTTTATGTCCACGCTTTCTACCTACGGACGGGGAATTGGCATTGCCGTCAATACGGGAATGAATACCGAAATAGGAAAAATCGCCAGAATGCTGACAGAGTCAAAAACTGAGCTTACGCCTTTGCAAAAGAAGCTTAATGAACTGGGCAAAATTCTCGGTTTTGGGGCAATCGCTGTTTCTGTAATCATTTTCCTCATGGGATTTTTTCAGGGAAGGGAAACACTTGATATGTTTTTGATTGCTGTCAGCCTTGCTGTTGCGGCTATTCCGGAAGGGCTTCCGGCTATTGTGACAATTGTTCTGGCCGTCGGAGTCCAAAAGATGATCAAGCGCCAGGCCATCGTAAGAAAGCTTCCGGCAGTAGAAACACTTGGCTCAGTCAGCGTTATATGTTCAGATAAAACAGGCACTCTGACTCAAAACAAAATGACTGTAACAAACGTTTATGTCAACGGGGCATACCACTCTGCAGAAGATTTTTTGCCGGTACATAAAAATGAACATCTTTTTCTTTATGCCATGTCCTTATGTAATGATGCAGAGATAAAAAATAATGAAGCAACCGGGGACCCTACTGAACTGGCCCTTATTGCTGCAGCTAAAAACGCAGGCGTGGAAAAAGAGAAATTAGAACAAGAATACAAACGGGTCTTTGAACTTCCTTTTGATTCAGAGCGAAAAATGATGACAACCGTTCATAAAAAGGGAGAACAGTACATTGCCATGTACAAAGGTGCCCTTGAAAGACTTTTGCCACAGACCACACATATGATGATTAACGGAGAAGAGCAAGAACTTACAGAAGCCGAAAAAAACAGAATTCTTGCGATGGCAGACAAAATGTCCGAAAAAGCGTTAAGGGTTCTGGCCATCGCCTGTAAACCT
>JANWJP010000185.1 GCA_025451895.1 Robertmurraya sp. | reverse complement strand
TAACTCCCGGAACGTTTCAGGCAAATGCACCTCTGCTTCCCCTTTACAAACTGGAACAAATTGGTCCTGATGAAGCTTTTCTAATAACCCGGAAAAACAACCGGAGGAAGATTGCTTTGATTCATTTTTTCCTGAATTCGCCACAGAAAAGCCGTATTCCGGTATAGCGGCTATTTGCATAAACTTCACCTCCTTTCAAATGATTGAATGTTTTTATTCTTGAACAAGCATTTCGGTATATTTTGCTGCTTGCTCAGGGTCCATTTTTTCCATAATGGCAGCACGCTGTTCAGGCTTTAAATTCGATAAAATTCTGACCGCCTCATTATCATTCATGCTGCTTATGATTGGCGCGGCACGCTTCGGTGTCATATTTTCGTATGTTTTGACAATTTCCTGAAAGGCGGTTTGTTCTTGGTCTTGTTCATAATCAGAGTCTCTTATCATTTCTTCCAATTGTTCAATTTGTTGAATCAATCTTTGATTTTCTTCATCTTTTTCTGTTAATCTTTTTTCCAGTCGCCCGATCACAACTTCCTGGTCTTTTATTTGTCCTTTCAATTCAATAATTAGTTGCTCCTGATCTTCTCCGTCAGAGACTTCTTCACCAATGTTCTTGCCAATGAAAGGAAGTTTCTGTCCCAATTCCTTCGCTTTTTCAAAAACATTTATTCCGGAAAATGACAGGATTGTGAGAAAAACAGCAACAGCAAATAATGTCGGAATAACCCCGAGCATAAAAAAGGTTTGAAACTTGCTAAGTTTTTCTTTCTTCTCTGTTTTATTTTCTTTCGGTTGCCCGGCTGCCATTCTATCACCTGATTTCCCGGTTCAAATATGTTTGAATAGAAACTTCATCCATATTTTTATTTTCCGTTGCCTTTAATTGCTCAAAAAATTTTTCAGCATCCTTTGCTCGGATTTTCTCGAATTTTTTTACTTCAATATTTTTTTCCATTAGCCGCTCCTGCATCAAATGCATCCTGGTCCTTGCATTAATGACGACCATTTGCTGACGCTGAATGATTTTTTCAAGATTTTCAATATAATCCTGATAGGAGCGGATTTCATTGATCGGCAGACCTAAGGCCAATTTTTCCATTTGTCTGGCTTCCAGATCTTCTTTTTGTTTTAACAGTTCATAAAGGCGCCCGGCAGCCTTTTCAAATTTCCCCAACGCTTCCTGATAGGCGAATAGAGCCTGATCTTTTTCCCGTTTTTTCAAAGATAATATTCTATTAAACTTGAAATGAAATACCGCCATATCTATTCACCTTTTCCAACTATGCTGAATAATTTGTCGACACTTTCCTGCAGGGAAATTTTTTCATCCACTCCTTGTTTTAAGAATGAGATGATACCGGGGTAAAGACGGATCGCCTGATCAATTTTTGCAGACGATCCCTTTTTGTAGGCGCCAATATTAATCAAATCTTCAGCATTGATATACGTGCTTAATAATTCACGGAGTTTTTGCGCCGCCCGGAGATGCTCCTCAGGAACAATGCTGTTCATAAGTCTGCTGACACTTTTAAGAACATTTACAGCCGGATACTGCCCTTTATTGGCCAAGTTCCTGTCCAGGACAAAATGTCCATCCAATATTCCCCTGACAGCATCGGCAATAGGCTCATTCATATCATCGCCGTCGACAAGAACCGTATAAAAAGCGGTTATTGAACCGTATGCATTCGTTCCGGTCCGCTCCAACAACTGGGGAAGCATGGCAAATACGGACGGTGTATAGCCTTTTGTGGTCGGAGGTTCGCCTGCGGCAAGACCTATTTCCCGTTGAGCCATCGCAAACCTTGTCACGGAATCCATCATCATCATGACGTCAAGTCCTTGATTCCGAAAATATTCAGCTATGGTTGTCGCTGTAATGGCCGCTTTTATTCTCATTAATGCCGGCTGATCCGATGTAGCCACAACAACAATCGATCTCGCCAATCCATCAGGCCCCAAATCACGTTCGATAAATTCAAGCACTTCCCTGCCGCGTTCACCAATAAGGGCAATAATATTAAGATCCGCGGAAGTGTTTCTGGCAATCATTCCCAACAATGTGCTTTTTCCGACGCCGCTTCCGGCGAAAATGCCAACCCTTTGTCCTTTACCAACGGTAAGAAGGCTGTCAATTGATCGAACTCCTACTTCGATCGCCTCTGATATCGGCTGCCGTTCCATCGGATTCGGCGGCATGGCATTCGTTAAAACCGGTGTCAATCCGTTTGGCAGGGCAGAACCGTCCAAAGGGTTCCCTTGAAAATCAATCACCTTTCCGATTAGACCGGTACCCACTCTGATTTCAAGAGGTTTTAAGGTTGCTTCCACCAGGCTTCCGGGTGAAATATCGTTCACTGACGTGTATGGCATCAGAAGAATATTTTCCTCTCTAAAACCGACTACCTCTGCAGGTATTTTTTTTTGATTTTTAAATCCGGCATGAATATAGCAGATATCGCCGATTGAGCTTTCCGGACCCTGAGATTCTATCGTCAATCCAACGGCTTTTTTCACTCTGCCAAAACGCTTGTAAGTGTCTATTTTGTCAATAAAATGTAATAAATCAGCCGCTTTCATGATCTATTCACTCCCGAGCAAAGAAAAAAGACTCCGTTTAATTTCCTCCAATTGCCTGTCGATACTGGCATCGATTCTTCCATGGGGTGATTCAATTATGCAGCTTCCCGCAGATAGATTCTCATCCGGATAAATATAAAACTCAATTTCCCGCGGAAACAGCCGGAGCAGCTCCTCTTTATGCAAAAGTACCATCTCATAATGGACCGGATTGACATGGAGGCCAATTTCTTTATATTCCTTTGCTTCTTTAAGCACCTGTTTCACAAGGGGCAAAAATTGTTCAGGGTCGCCATCCAGTTTTTGCGCCAAGATTTTCTCCGCCACTTTGATCCCCAAGGCGAGAATCGTTTCTTCTGAAGACTCCAGTTTTGCCCGGTAATCACGCTTTGAACATTCAACCGTATTCCTTGCCAATTGCAATTGATCTGCCGTTTCCTGATATCCTTTTTCCCTTCCCTGCCGCATTCCTTCGGCAAATCCGGCTTCTCTGGCCTCATTGAACAATCTTTTTTTTTCCTCATCCAACATGGCTTTTTCTTTTTCTATTTGTTCTTTCAGCCTTTGTGCCGCCTGCTTCGCCTCGAATATAATTTTGTCCGCTTCGGCTTTTTGATTTTCGATCATTTGCCTTTCCCGGTCCGGGTTATTCTTTTTGGTTCCGGGATATTGTTCAGGCTGAATTTTTTTTATGGAAATGATTTTCTTGCTCTCTTTTGATCGCTCTGAACAAGATTTTATTAATTTAGACAATGATATCGTCACCTCCGCCGCGGGCAATAATGATTTCCCCGGCTTCTTCCAGACGGCGGATAATTGCGACAATCCTTGATTGTGCTTCTTCCACATCCCGTAATCTGACCGGGCCCATATATTCCATTTCTTCCTTAAATGTTTCAGCCATACGGGTGGACATATTCCGGAACACGATTTCCTTCACTTCTTCACTGGAAGCCCTCAACGCCAACATCAAGTCTTCATTTTCACATTCACGGATCACTCTTTGAATGGCACGGTTATCGAGAGTGACAATATCCTCAAATACAAACATCCGTTTTTTAATCTCATCAGCAAGTTCCGGATCTTGTATTTCCAATGCATCAAGAATGGTTTTTTCGGTCGAACGATCCACTCCGTGCAACACCTCGACAACGGCTTCCACTCCGCCTGTCTGTGTATAATCCTGTGTAACTGTGGAGGAAAGTTTCTTCTCCAGTATTTGCTCCACTTCATTGATGACATCCGGAGAAGTTACATCCATCAAAGCAATGCGTTTGGCAACATCTGCCTGCATTTCCTGTGGCAATTCAGATAAAATCTGTCCTGCTTGAACAGGATCCAAATAAGATAAAATTAATGCAATCGTTTGGGGATGTTCATTTTGAATAAAATTTAAAATTTGCGCCGGATCAGCTTTTCTGGCAAAATCAAAAGGACGTACCTGCAGTGCAGATGTTAAGCGATTAATTATCACAGAAGCCTGATCCGGACCCAGCGCTTTATCAAGCACCATTTTCGCATATGTAATTCCCCCTTGCTCTATGTAATCCTGAGCCAGAGCTAGGTTATGAAACTCTTCAAGAACCGCCTCTTTCTGTCTTGAATCCACTTTTTTCACAGCGGAAATTTCCAACGTAAGCTGTTCTATTTCTTCTTCGCTTAAATATTTATAAATATGCGCCGACACATCCGGACCCAGTGATATAAGGAGAATCGCCGCCTTCTGTTTTCCTGTTATATCCCGGTAACTGCTTTTGACCATTTTCCCCGTCCCCCTAGTCTTCCGCTATCCAGCTTCTCAGCAGCTTAACAAATTCTTCGGGTTTTTCCCTTGCAAGTCTCTCAATCCTCTTCAATCGCTGGCTGCCCTCTGTCTCAAACTGTTCTTCGCCGATATCCGGCATCTCTTTAAATTCAGGCTTCTCCTCAAAAACAGGTTCCCTCTCCGCAATATCCCTTTTCTTTCTTCGTCTGACAACAAATACCGCAAGAAAGAGAACTCCGGCAGCAATTAAGATACCGCCTAAAACATAAATCCAACGGGAAATATCCGCTTTTTCTTCATCATCAAAAGCCGGTTTCCCGTAAAAAGGCTGTACAGAAACAACAATTTTTTCAGAAATTGATTCATCTGTAAGTTCGCCTCCTGCATCTTTATCAATGGAGGTGCGGACAATTGTTTCCAAAATTTTTCTGATGTCATCCACCCGTTCCTGGGGAAGAGAAAGCGGATCATCGGCAATCGGGGGCTCCACAACTGCCTGAATGCCAATATCCCTTATTTTATAAGGACTTTCGACGATTTCTTTTCTTATTTTATTTACTTCTTTATTAACCGTCTCTTCAATACGCTCATATTCCCCGCTGCCCTGCGCCCCTTCCACATAGGAACTGCCGAGAGGATCTGACGGGTCTTCAGCAGGCGGCACTCCTTCTGCTCCGGAAACGCCTGTATAAGTTTCCGTTATCTTATGAGCACTAATCGTAATTCCTTCCATATTTTCTTCGTCTACAGGTGTGACCAGCTGTTCTTCCCTGTTTTCCTGGGTAAAATCAATATCAGTTGTTACTAATACGGCAACCTTATCCTGCCCCATCAAAAGACTGAGCATATTTTGCACTTCTTTTTGGATATCTCTTTCAATCTGCTGTTTAATCGCATTTTGTGATGCATAAGCATTTCCGGAAAAATTATTGGAGTTTTCCAGGTCATAGTACTCAAAATATTGATTCATAATGACGATATTTTCTGTAGGAAGGTTTGGAACACTTTTCGAAACCAGATGATACAGAGCTCTGATTTGGTCTTCACGAAACCTGTATCCGGGCTCTGTATTCAAAACAATAGATGCTGAAGCCGCCTCTTTCTCGTCAGTAATAAAGATCGATCTCTCAGGGAGAGTAATCATTACTTTTGCGTCCCTGACACCTTCTATTCCTTTAATTAGGTTGGCCAGCTCCGTTTGCATCGCATCAAGCTTCATAACATTAAACTCATTTTCCGTCATTCCGATGCCCGCATTTTCACTGAAGAAAGAATAATCAATGCTTCCCGAATGAGGAATTCCCTCAGCAGCTAGCTCAACTTTTAGCAAATCAACCTGATCTTTCGGGACCTTTATTGCTGTCCCGCCCGCTGCAATTTCAGATTTCACTCCCCTTTTGTCAAGGCTTTCCTTGATCGTTCCTGTTTCCGAAGGGGATAAATTACTGTAAAGCGGCACCATCTCTGTCCTTGTAACAAAAAATAATATCACTGCAACAAGGGCTATTGTTCCGAGGATTGAACCAATCAGCTGTATCCTTTGCTTTTTTGTTCGGCTGCCCCAATATTCTTTAATTTTGTCATAGTACTTTTGCAATTCATTCATTGTAATCCCCCGGCTCTTTTAACCTGCTGTTATTGTTGGGAACAAAAAATGGAGCCTGTTAAATTTGCATTCTCATAACTTCTTGATAAGCTTCTATCACTTTATTGCGGATTTCCATAGTCGCCGCCAGCGTAATACTCGCTTTTTGACTGGCAATCATAACCTCATGAAGTTCCACATTTTCGCCACGCGCAAGTTTTTCCGCCATCCTATCAGCTTCAATCTGTGTAATATTCACCTTATCAATGGAATCTTGAAGAAAAGATGCAAAACTTTTATTTACTTGTGATGGAGAATCAATAGTCTTTGTTTGTTTTGCACCTAAAGCATTTGTTACAGAAGTAATTGAGATATCAGACATACAAACCTCTCCTTTTACCTGCCGATTTCTAATGCCTTCATAAGCATTGCCTTTGAAGCATTTAACACGGTTACGTTGGCTTCATAAGATCTTGTCGCACTCAATAAATCGACCATTTCCCTTAAAGGGTCCACATTCGGCATTCGTACATAACCCGACTCATCAGCATCAGGATGCTCCGGGTCATATACCATTTTAAATGGGGTATCGTCCTCGACTATTTGCTTAACCGCCACACCTTCTCCGGCTTTTTCTTTTCCCATGGCGGCATGCAAATAGGATGAAAATCCCCCTTCTTTCGCACTCAAAATCACACTTTTCCTCCGATAAGGCTGCCATTGGCCGTTAACATATTCCGCTCTTGTCGTTTCTGCATTGGCAATATTTGAAGCGATTACATCCATTCTTGTCCTTTGGGCGGTCAATGCGGAGGCAGAAATACCGATGCTTTTAACGATAGACATATCTATTTCCCTCCTTTAATAACGGAATGAAGTGTTTGAAACTTTCCGCTCAGGAGGTCAGTAACGGCATTATAATAAATCTGGTTGGCTGCCAAATCGGCCATTTCTTTGTCAACGTCGACACCATTTCCGTTATGGTTATAGGAATAATTTGTTTTTATTGTAACCACACCCGGATGCTGCTGCATCCTCCCTGCAAACGGAATATGGCGCGGGTCTGTCCGTTTTGCCTCAGGTTCGAAACCGGCAGTGCTTTGGAACACAGACTTAAAACTGACACTCTTGGCTTTGTAATTTGGCGTATCTGCATTGGCAATATTCTGGGCGATGACCCTTTGTTTTAAAGCTGAATAAGATAATGCATTTTCAAGAGTTGTAATCGTATCCGAAAATAGCCTCAATGATTTTCACCTCGTTTTTTTCAGCGAATCATTGTTTTCAAAAGTTGTTCATAAATATCCGTATATAATTATTTTAATTGAGTATGTAATTATCTGTCTATGAAAATGGGGTGAATTAACATAGGAAGTAAGTCCTAATCTTGTGTTATTTGTCACTAATTATGGCTATTTTTTGGATGAATAGCAACACTTTGTGACTAAACTCTCATTTTCCAATAAAAAGAAACAGTGGAAAAATACTCTTTTAAATAATCGAAAAAAAATTATACCGAAATAATAAGCAGGGGTTTTACATGCGGAAAACATTGATTTTTCCCCGGCTGACATAAACTAAGCTGCTTTTTCTAAGGAAAACAATCAATTATTGTATTGGAAGGGAAAGTCTTTTGCCGGAAACACTTGATTATCAGATGATCTGATAAGTTTGTTCGTGAGCAGATTCATTTTCATTCCGGATCAAACAGACAGACATAATTTATTATAAATTTACTTAATCTCAAAAAAGTACCAATTTCAATCGAAATAATAAATTGTAAAAACACGGCTGATTGATTTGGCATACAGGAAGATAATATTTTCGGGTCAAGATCATTGACATGCACTAACTGCACCGGAACTTTCATTTGCAAACAAAACATTTTCTCACGATTCATTTGTGACCGGAATAACTTGTGATGTTGTGCCTTCAGTACTTCAACGGCTTTAATTGGCGCAGCGGACAGAAAAAAAAGGACCAAATCTTCCAGATTTGATCCTTTTACCGGGGATTAACTCGACTTTAATCTGTCAAGCTCAACAAGAAATTTATCATTTAAGACTTTAATGTAGGTTCCCTTCATCCCAAGGGAACGTGATTCAATCACGCCTGCACTTTCAAGTTTTCTGAGGGCATTCACAATCACCGAGCGGGTAATGCCGACACGGTCAGCTATCTTCGAAGCAACAAGCAAGCCTTCTTTTCCATTCAACTCTTCAAAAATATGTTCGATTGCCTCGAGTTCGCTGTATGATAAAGAACTGATTGCCATTTGCACAACTGCCTTACTTCTGGCTTCTTCCTCGATTTCTTCGGCTTTTTCACGAAGAATTTCCATTCCGACAACGGTTGCTCCATATTCCGCAAGGATCAACTCATCATCTTTAAACTCCTTGTCAAATCTTGCCAAGATAAGAGTACCAAGGCGCTCACCGCCGCCAATCACCGGAACGATTGTTGTCAAGCCGCTTTGGAATAAATCTTTATTTTCTGTCGGGAAAGCAGTATATTCACTGTTTATGTCCAGATTTGGAGAGGTCTCCTGTACATTAAATAAACGATTGGTATAATCCTCGGGAAATTGTCTTTCTTCAAGCATCCGCTTCATGCGATCATTTTCGATGTTCTGGTTCAATGCATAGCCGAGCAATTTTCCGCGCCGGCTCAAGATAAAGATGTTAGCATCAATGACTTCACTTAACGTTTCTGACATTTCCTTAAAATTAACCGGTTTACCAGCTGCCTTTTGAAGTAAGGCGTTAATTTTTCTTGTTTTTGATAATAAATCCATAGTTTCTTCCTCCTACTTACAGTACCCTGCGATGTAAAAACTGTTTTTCCATCTGCGGCTGTAAACTGAAATTATTTTTATCTGTAAAATGTATTGTGCTGTTTCCCGAACCTATAAAATATAGCGGCTCAAATCTTTGTTCCTTGATATGGCTCCCAGTTTTTCCTCGACATATTGCGGCGTAATGGTAATAGTACCCATCGAAATATCCGGCGCTTCAAAAGAAATATCTTCAAGGAGTTTTTCCAAAATGGTGTGCAAGCGTCTTGCCCCGATATTATCTGTATTTTGATTCACTTCATAGGCAAATTCGGCAATCTTACGAATAGCATCGTCTGAAAATTCTATTTTTATACCTTCTGTTTCCAATAAAGCTTGATATTGTTTGATCAAGGCATTATCAGGTTCTACCAATATCCGGTAAAAGTCCTCGACAGTCAATTTACCGAGTTCAACGCGGATCGGGAACCGTCCCTGCAGTTCAGGAATTAAATCAGACGGCTTTGCCATATGGAAAGCACCGGCAGCAATGAAAAGGATATGATCCGTTTTTACGGGGCCGTATTTGGTAACTACCGTCGAACCTTCAACGACCGGCAGGATATCTCTTTGAACCCCTTCCCTCGATACATCTGCCGACGAACCGCCGCTGTTTCTGCTGGCAATTTTATCTATTTCATCTATAAAAATGATTCCTGATTCTTCTGCACGGAGAATCGCTTCCTGAGTTACCTCATCCATATCAATCAATTTGGATGCTTCTTCATTTGTTAAAATTTTCCTTGCTTCTTTGACAGTAACTTTTCTCTTTTTTCTTTTCTTGGGTATTAAGCTGCTTAATGCATCCTGCATACTCATCCCCATTTGCTCCATTCCCGATCCCTGCAGCAAATCGAACATGGAAGGCTGTTGTTCTTCCACTTCTATGGTCACAATTTCATTTTCCAGTTCGCCCCTTGCGAGTTTTTCTTGAACAATAGTTCGCTTTTGCCGCAAGTTTATATCATCAACCGGTTCCGAAGTCTGCTCACTGCGATCCGCACCTCCGCCAAAAAACATTTCCAGCGGATTGCGAAAATTTTCCGCCTTTTTACCGGAAGGAACGAGCAGTTCCACGAGGCGCTTATTGGCATTTGCTTCTGCACGCTCTTTTACACTGTGCATTTTTTCCTGTTTAACAAGGCGGACAGAGGTTTCTACTAAATCCCTGACCATCGATTCCACATCGCGTCCTACATAACCCACTTCTGTAAATTTTGTGGCTTCTACTTTTACAAAGGGAGCATTGACTATTTTCGCCATACGTCTGGCAATTTCTGTTTTTCCGACCCCTGTCGGGCCTATCATCAAAATATTTTTTGGCGTCACTTCATCCCTGAGTTTTTCATCAAGCAGACTTCGTCTATAGCGGTTTCTGAGCGCGATGGCCACCGATCTTTTAGCCTGGTTTTGCCCGATAATATATTGATCAAGCCTTTCAACAATTTGACGCGGGGTCAGGTTCATCCCTTTTATCAACTGCTTTTTCCTCCTTTACAATTCCTCAACAATAATATTGCTGTTCGTATACACGCAAATTTCCGAAGCAATTTCAAGGGCCGCCTTGGCAATTTCCTTTGCAGTCAAATAATCCCCGGAATATCTTTTCAAAGCTCTTCCGGCTGAAAGTGCATAATTGCCCCCTGAGCCGATCGCCAATACCCCGTCATCAGGTTCGATCACTTCCCCTGTTCCGGAAACAAGGAGGATACTCTCTTTATCCATAACAATTAATAAAGCTTCCAATCTCCGTAAAACTTTGTCACTTCTCCATTCCTTTGCAAGTTCAACCGCCGCTCTCTGTAAATTACCGTTAAATTCTTCCAGTTTTCCTTCAAACATTTCAAAAAGGGTGAAAGCATCAGCGACAGAACCTGCAAAACCGGCCAGTACCTTACCGTCAAACAGTTTGCGCACTTTTCTGGCCGTATGTTTCATAACAACGGCATTTCCAAATGTAACCTGGCCGTCGCCGGCCATCGCACATTCGCCTTTATGATGTACGGCAAAAATCGTTGTTGCACGAAATTGTTCCATTTCATTTCCTCCTTCAACGGGTCCTAAGCCCTCGGATGATGCTCCATATAGGTTTTTCGCAAAAACTCCTTTGAAACATGCGTATAAACCTGAGTAGAAGACAAAGAAGAATGTCCCAACAATTCCTGAACCGTTCTTAAATCAGCACCTTGATTTAATAAGTGCGTAGCAAAAGAATGTCTGATCATATGAGGATGTATCTTCCCGTCCAATGTAGATTTTTCGATAATCCGCTCCAATATTCCTCTCAGGCCCCTCGGGGTTAATGGACCCCCTCTGGCATTCACAAGCAAAACATCATGATCCTTTTGATACTTGGACATAATCTCCCGGCGGCCGTTATTTATGTATTGTTCCAAAGCATCCCCGGCAAAACTGCCAAAGATAACATACCGCTCTTTATTGCCTTTCCCGCGGATAAGGATCGTGGATAAAAACATATCAATATCCTGTAAACGGATATTGCAACATTCACTGACACGGATTCCGGTTGCATAAAGAATCTCAAGAATCACTTTATTTCTTTGCCCAAGCGGAGTATGTTCCTCGCAAGCACGGAAAAGTGCCGACATTTCTTCTTCATAAAAAAAATCAGGCAGTCTTTTCTTCGCTTTTGGAATCGACACCTGGGCAAACGGGTTATTATTTACGAAATTTTCTCTCAGTAAAAATTTGTAAAAACTGCGCAGGCTGGATATTTTCCGTGCGACAGACGTCCTCGCAAGCTTTTGTTCAAAAAGCTTTGTCAAATATAATCGCACATCTGAATATTGAACCGTATCAAAGCTGTCAATCACTTGTTCAGTCATGAACAAAATGAAGTCAGCAATATCCCGCTGATAGCTTTGAACGGTATACGGCGAGTAATTGCGTTCAATTTGCAGATATTCCAAAAACATTTTATGTAAACGTTCTGTCCTCTTCTCTTCTTGTGCCACATGAACACTCCCCTTTAAAGGGCGCTGAATAATGTCAGTTCAGTTTCGACCCGCTCCTTTAATATTGAAGATATGATCCATCATGATTGTTCATGAGTTGTGTTTTAAATCACAAAATTACATAAAACAATGCTCTTCGTATCTATTATAAGATTACATCTTGGCAATACACAAATTTTCGCGTCAAAATTCGACATTTTTTTCATGTGTGGCAGCGGCCGGACATTTCAGGCCGCTATAATGAAAGCTACTAAATAGTAACATACTTTTATTAATCAATCAATAAATTTTACAAATCATTCACAAAGTTCTGAATAGTTTCCAAAGCCCGTTTAGCGTATTGTTCAGCTCTTTCTTTTTTTCCTTTTACTTTACCCGTCAATTCAGGAAACAAGCCAAAATTTACATTCATCGGCTGAAAATACTTTTGATTCGCCGTTGTGATGTAATTTGCCAGACTTCCGATTGCCGTTTCCGGAGGAAATTGCACGGGTTCCCTGCCCAAAGCAAGATGTGCCGCATTAATTCCCGCTGCCAGTCCGCTGGCTGCAGACTCAACATAACCTTCAACCCCGGTCATTTGGCCGGCAAAAAACAACTGCTCTCTATGAACAAATTGATAGGTGGATTTCAACACTTTCGGAGAATTAATAAAGGTATTCCGGTGCATAACGCCGTATCTGACAATCTCGGCATTTTCTAGACCTGGAATTAACCGGATCACTTCCTTTTGTGCACCCCATTTAAGATTCGTTTGAAATCCTACTATATTATACAATGTCCCGGCTGCATCATCCTGTCTCAGTTGAATAACGGCAAAAGGGCGTTTCCCTGTTCGAGGATCCTCAAGACCGACCGGTTTCATCGGTCCGAAGAGAAGGGTTTTCCTTCCTCTTTTCGCCATCACCTCTATGGGCATACAACCTTCAAAATATATTTCTTTTTCAAATTCTTTGAGTTCAATCTGTTCCGCCTCCAGCAACGCCTGATAAAACCGGTCAAATTCCTCTTCGGTCATCGGACAGTTTAAATAAGCCGCTTCTCCTTTATCATAACGGGACTTTAAGTATACCTTGGACATATCAATGCTGTCTTTTTCAATGATCGGAGCAGCCGCATCATAAAAATACAAATATTCTTCTCCTGTCAGTTCTTTTATTTTTTCCGACAGGGCTTCGCTGGTAAGCGGTCCGGTGGCGATCACCGCAATCCCTTCAGGAATGTCCGTTACCTCCTTATTGATCACTTCCACATTAGGGTGATTGCGCAACTGTTCCGTGACATAATCTGAAAATTCACAACGATCTACCGCCAACGCCCCTCCCGCCGGAACAGCACAGGCGTCGGCAGCTTGTAAAATCAAGGAATTCAAAATTCTCATTTCTTCCTTTAATATTCCGACAGCATTTGTCAGGGCATTAGCCCTCAGCGAATTGCTGCAGACCAGTTCAGCAAATTTATCAGTATGATGGGCCGGTGTTTGTTTTGCAGGCCGCATCTCATATAATTTCACATTCACACCGCGATTGGCAATTTGCCAGGCAGCTTCACTGCCGGCAAGACCGGCACCTACTACATTTACGGCGATTTCAGACATTTCTTACACTCCTGTTCAACTTTAGAATAGTCACTGCTTCATATTTTTAAACGTCTGTCTATGTTCATTTTAAAACCTCACGAGAAACTTTACCATTTCTCATATATTTAAATTCACAAGACATGTGCCGGATAAAATCAAGATAAAAGAGTGAGTAAACACTCACCCTTAACTTTGCTGCTCTTCTTTATAATCACAATTCGTACACTGCACCTGGATTCCCTTCTTGAGTTTCTTTTCAATAAGAAGTCCTGCGCACTTGGGGCAGCTCCGCGGCAGCGGTTTATCCCATGAAACAAACTCACATTCAGGATAGCGATCACATCCGTAAAAAATGCGCCGCTTTTTGCTTTTTCTCTCGATGATATTTCCATCCTTGCAATTGGGACATTTCACACCAATTTGCTTGACGATTGGCTTTGTATTGCGGCAATCGGGAAAATTGCTGCAGGCCATAAATTTACCGTATCTTCCCATTTTATAGACCATCGGATGCCCGCATTGTTCACAATCCTCTCCGACCAGCTCATCCTTAATTTCAATCTGCTCCATTTCCTTTTCGGCAACTTCTAAATCCTTGACAAATTCCTTATAAAAGTCATCTATAACTTTGATCCACTCAACTTTGCCTTCTTCTATGCTGTCCAGACTTTTTTCCATTTCAGCGGTAAATTCCACATCAAGAATATCCGGGAAAAATTCCATCATTAATTTTACAACGACCTCGCCCAGCTCAGTCGGTACAAAGCGCTTATTCTCCAAAGCTACATAACCGCGTTTTTGAATGGTATCAAGAGTCGGTGCATAGGTGGACGGACGGCCGATTCCCAGTTCCTCAAGGGTCTTTACAAGCCTCGCTTCCGTATATCTCGGAGGGGGTTGAGTAAAATGCTGTTTTGGCTCAAGATCCTTTTTAAGAACCGTATCCCCTTCCCCTAAAGCGGGAAGAATATTGTCTTTCTTATCTTCTGTATTATTGTCATCTGTACCTTCAATATATACTCTCATAAAACCTTGGAATTTGATCTTTGAACCGTTAGCCCGAAAAATGATATCCCCGTTTCGCAAGTCGACACTCATCGTATCCATCACAGCGGGTGCCATTTGGCTGGCAACAAAGCGTTCCCAAATCAAACGATAGAGCCGCAACTGATCCCGCGATAAAAACTCTTTAATGCTGTTTGGCTCCCTTAATACACTTGTCGGCCGAATTGCCTCGTGGGCGTCCTGGGCGTTATTGGAATTTTTTACAGCACGGTTATTTGCAGGCAGATATTCTTTTCCAAAAGTTGATTCAATATAAGATGCCGCTTCATTTCGGGCAACCTCGGAAATTCTTGTCGAGTCAGTTCTCATATAAGTTATAAGACCGACCGTTCCTTCCTTCCCCAAATCAATTCCCTCATACAGCTGTTGGGCCAGCATCATGGTTTTCTTTGTCCGGAAATTAAGCTTTCTTGCAGCCTCCTGCTGCAGGGAAGAGGTCGTAAACGGAGGTGCCGGATTCCTTCTCCGCTCCTTTTTGGTCACCTTGACAACTTTAAACTCATTTCCGTCAAGCTTCTTTAATACCTCATTTACATCTTCTTCAGTTTTTAAACTGATTTTTTCCGGCGACTTCTCTGATGCATATCCGTACAACTCAGCTTCGAAGACCGTTTTTCCTTTTAAAAACTGACCGGTCACCGTCCAATATTCTTCCTGTTTAAACTCTTTGATTTCCCGTTCCCTGTCAATAATCAGACGAACAGCGACAGATTGAACACGTCCGGCACTTAAACCTTTCTTAACCTTCTTCCATAACAGCGGGCTGATGCTGTAGCCGACCGTACGATCCAAAATCCTTCTCGCCTGCTGCGCATCAACCAAATCCATATTGATTGAACGGGGATGCTTAAAAGATTCCTTAATAGCATCTTTAGTAATCTCATTAAATACCACCCGGCAGTCAGAATTTATATCTAAATCAAGACTGTTTGCCAAATGCCAGGCGATTGCTTCCCCTTCACGGTCAGGGTCAGCCGCCAGATAAACCTTTTTTGCTTTTTTCGCTGCCGCTTTCAGTTCTTTTAAAATCGGGCCTTTTCCTCTGATCGTAATATATTTCGGTGTGTAATTATTTTCAAAGTCAATTCCCATTTGGCTTTTCGGAAGATCGCGAATATGTCCCATTGAAGCCTTAACCTTATAATTTTTTCCTAAATAGCGCTCTATTGTTTTAGCCTTTGCAGGCGATTCCACAATTACTAGAAAATCCGACATCGATTGTCCTCCTTAAGAAGGATATTACTATTGAACCCATATATATCAATATCCTCACCGTTTAAAACCTGGAAAAGCATCATTTTATATCTTTCTATGGGTTCTGCTGAACTGCTGTTTGCATGATGCCATCAACTCAGGAATTTAATTTTTAATGGTCCCATTTCCACATCATATCAATTGCTTTTTATGGAGCAGAAAATATCAATTTATTTTAATATTCATCATTATCAAACACTTCAAATGGAATTGTCAATTTTTTGAAATAACCGTCCTTTTTACACAGTATTTTTTGTATAAAACTTAATGATTGTGTTTTTGGGCTCATAATTTTGATACCTGTTGCAAAATGTATAACAGAATGAAAATAATTTCAACCTTTTTCGTTAAATATCCTACCAATTGTTAAAAAAAACTTTATTTTTCTTCAGTTATTTACTATATTTACCCTTTTAAAACCGGAATTTGTCAAGTAACCGTTTCTGTTCCGTAAAAAAGTTCCTCTAAAATATCCCCATAATTATGAACAAGTTTAGCACCTTGCCGGATTAATTCATTAGTGCCCCGGGAGCTTTCACTAAAAATATTTCCGGGAAGGGCAAAAACCTCACGTCCTTCGTTGACGGCAAAATTGGCTGTGATGAGAGAACCGCTTCTCTCTTTCGCTTCAACGACAAAGACCCCGCGGCAAAGACCACTGATAATTCGATTTCGCATCGGAAATTGCCACTTAAGCGGCTTTGTGTCAGGAGGATATTCAGAAATCACGAGTTGATGTTCCATCATATAACTGGCCAGGTCTTCATTTTCTTTTGGATATAGATGATTAAACCCGCCGGCAATAACACCGATTGTTTCACCCCCATATTTTATGGCAGTGCGGTGCACACAGGCGTCAATCCCTTTGGCGAGACCGCTTACAAATAAAACCCCATGTTCAACTAATTTTGGAAACAGAGATTCAATCGCCCTTCTTCCGTATTCAGAAGCTTGCCGGGAGCCGACAACCGCAAGCTTTAAAGATCTTTTCAAAAGCTCCTTTTTCCCCTTTCCGTATAAAACCCACGGCGCCTGATAAATCTCTTTAAGAAATTCAGGATATTCATAATCAAAATACGTGATTATATGAATATTTTCTTCAGCATAACGGGAGATTCGTTCTTCAATGGCGGCAGAATGAAGATCATTAAAGAGTCTGTTCAAATCGGAGCCGGATAATGAGGGAAGCGCGTGCCTGAGGGAAGAAAGATCGGAGAAATCCAGTTCAGGGTTAGACTTGATCATATTATAAATGGTTTTCCAGCCGGCCCCGCGGCAATGATTCAGATGCAAGAGCCTTTTTTTAAAATTTTGCAAAACCTCTCCTCCTTTTGTTCAATGTTTCACAAGTATTTATATGGTTTCCTGTAATAGAATCAAACCATAAAAAACCATTCCTTTCAAGTTTTTCTGCCAAATTTTATTATAGCCATCACCCCTCCATAAAGGAAGGATGATAAGCTTTTATGTTGGTATTAATGGGTTTTACATTTTTCATAAATTCCTCGCTCTTTCAAAACTTTGATTAAAGTGGAACCCATTTCCGCAGGGGTTGGCGCCACCGTTATGCCGCATTCATTCATTATGCGGATCTTTTCCT
>JANWJP010000184.1 GCA_025451895.1 Robertmurraya sp. | reverse complement strand
CGATATACTTTAACAAATTGCTAAACGCTTTGCTCATTTTGATAACCTCCGAACGCTTGTTCTTAATTTGATTATAACAAGAATTCGGATAGGTATCAAATATCAACATTTATCTTTAACAGAGCCATTGGATAAAGAAAACCATACGCCAGGCCTATGGTCAGGAAAGCTTTCAGTGTTGTATCAAAAAAAGCTCCCTCCAGGTGTTACAAAAGATTTTGGTCTGTCAATCAAAATAAACAACCAGGAGGGATCTTTTATGTCTGACTTAAACAGTTTAGCACATACTAAATGCAATTGTATGTATCACATTGTGTTTGCTCCAAAGTACAGAAGACAAATAATATACGGGAAGTTAAAAAACGATATTGGACAAATACTGAGACAAATATGTGAAAGAAAAGGTATAGAAATTATAGAAGCTGCTGCATGTAAAGATCCTATTCACATGCTGGTCAGTGTTCCACCAAAGATAAGTGTATCTTCATTTGTGGGATATTTAAAAGGAAAGAGCAGTTTAAGATTTTTGACCGGCATACAAACTTAAAATAATCGGTACGGGAACAGAAAATTTTGGTGTAAAGGATTTTATGTGGATACAGCAGGGAGAAACAAAAAGGCTATAGTGGTATAGAGGAATATATACTAAATTAAATTCAAGATGATATAGTTGCAGAGTAACTTAGTATGTTGGAATACATAGATTCATTCACCGGAGAAGAGGTAAAGGGAAAAAATAAAAGGAAATAAGCAGTGACCCTTTGAGGGTTGCTGGAAAAGTAGTGCGGTTGGCGGACAATTCAGTGCCCTTTGAAGGGCTGGTCAGTAACAGAGGCTTTCAGCCGTAGAACCAACCACCTGTTCACACGGGTGGCTTTGATTGTTCAGGACAAATGTGCAAAACCCTGTACGGTCTTTCAAGTATGAAAAATGGCATGTCAGCGGGCCGTACATATACGCCGGAAGAATACTTCCGTTTCCTTCCTGGTAAAGGTCTGCTAATATGTTCAAATAGAATAAAAACAGGCAATGACAGGGTAAGACAATGTCTTCGGGGCTTCCGGAAACTAGTTTACCAATATAGTAAGTTAAAAATAGGGGTTTTGATTTTTTACAGCAAATATGATACCATGTCTTATCAGTAGGGATTAATGCTGAACTATAAAAAGTAAAAAAAGGAAAATTTCAATGAATATTTTATAATCTAGTAAAATATTCATATTTCCGTCAAATTTTAGTGTCAAAGACTTGCTTTTTTTGATACATAGGTCTAGAATTGAAAGCGTTTAGTACATAATGGATTCAGAAAATTGGCTAGATTAGCAGAATTTTGAGCTAATTTGTAGCCATTGAATCGGAAAAGTACTACACTTAATATTAAACGTTTTCACATATTTTTCTTAACGTAATCAAAGGGGTGTAAAGCATGATCGATCAACTTTCTTGGAAAGTTGGAGGACAACAAGGGGAAGGTATTGAAAGTACCGGTGAAATTTTTGCGATAGCATTAAACCGGTTAGGCTATTATTTGTATGGTTATCGTCATTTTTCCTCTCGAATTAAGGGAGGCCATACAAACAATAAGATTCGGGTGAGTACAAAACAAACACGCTCGATTTCGGATGATCTTGATATTTTGGTTGCATTTGACCAGGAAACAGTAAATTTAAATTACAAAGAACTGCACGACAAGGGGATTATACTGGCAGATTCGAAATTCAATCCGAAACGGCCGGAGGATACAAATGCCGTTTTATATGAAGTTCCATTTACTGACATCGCCGCTGAATTAGGAACATCTCTGATGAAAAACATGGTTGCTGTAGGCGCAACATGTGCAGTACTGGATCTTGATATCAGTGCTTTTAGAGAAGTTGTTAATGAAATTTTTGGGAAGAAAGGCCAGCAAGTTGTTGATAAAAACATGGAAGCCATGAAAGCCGGCTATGATTTCCTTAAAGAAAAACTTGATGAAAGCGCATTAATGCGTTTAGCCAAGGCCGACGGAAAGAAACGGATGTTTATGATTGGGAATGACGCCATTGCGTTGGGTGCCATTGCCGGCGGATGCCGTTTTATGGCCGCATATCCAATTACACCGGCTTCGGAGATCATGGAATATTTAATTAAAAAGCTCCCTGAACTCGGCGGAGCGGTTATTCAAACAGAAGATGAGATTGCCGCAATTACGATGGCAATCGGAGCCAACTATGGCGGGGTTCGTGCGATTACCGCTTCATCCGGTCCGGGATTATCTTTAAAAATGGAAGCGATTGGTCTGGCAGGAATGACGGAACAGCCGCTTGTTATTGTGGATACACAACGTGGCGGCCCTTCAACAGGTCTTCCGACAAAACAGGAGCAATCTGATTTGATGGCCATGATTTACGGCACTCACGGAGAAATACCGAAGATTGTTATTGCTCCAAGTACTGTGGAAGAGGCATTCTATGATACTGCAGAAGCTTTTAACCTGGCAGAAGAATATCAATGTCCGGTTATTATTCTATCAGACTTGCAATTATCTCTTGGAAAGCAAACCGTAGAGCCTTTAGATTTAAGCAAAGTGGAAATCCGCCGCGGAAAACTGCTTCAGGGAGAACTGCCGGAAACAGAAAACAGAGGCTACTTTAAGCGCTATGAAGTAACGGAAGACGGTATTTCACCACGGGTTGTTCCGGGAATGAAACACGGTATTCACCATGTTACAGGGGTAGAGCATGATGAAACCGGAAAACCGTCTGAGGCACCGGCAAACCGGATTGCCCAAATGAGTAAGCGCTTAAGAAAACTGGAAAACGTTAAATTTAATACACCTGTTTATAAAAATGCTCCTCATGAAGAAGCTGATTTATTAATTGTCGGTTTTAACTCCACCCGCGGTGCAATTGAGGAAGCAATAACAAGACTTGAAAATGATGGTCTGAAAGTGAACCATGCTCATGTACGTCTCATTCATCCGTTCCCGGTTGATGAAATGCTGCCGTTGATTCAATCCGCTAAGAAGGTTGCTGTTGTGGAAAATAACGCAACAGGACAATTGGCAAATATTATTAAGATGAACGTTGGATATGCTGAAAAGATTAATAAGATTGTAAAATTTGACGGCAATCCGTTTTTGCCAATTGAAGTCTATACCAAATGCAAGGAGCTGTTTTAAATGGCAACATTCAAGGATTTTCGAAATAATGTAAAACCAAATTGGTGTCCGGGCTGTGGCGACTTTTCAGTACAAGCTGCTATTCAACGCGCTGCAGCAAATGTCGGCTTAGAACCGGAAAACTTAGCGGTAATTTCAGGTATCGGATGTTCAGGACGTATTTCAGGATATATTAATTCTTACGGTGTTCACGGAATTCACGGCCGTGCACTGCCGCTGGCACAAGGTCTGAAAATGGCCAATCGCGATTTGACAGTTATTGCCGCCGGTGGTGACGGTGACGGATTTGCAATTGGGACAGGCCATACGGTTCATGCGATTCGCCGTAATATCGATATCACATATATTGTCATGGATAACCATATTTACGGATTAACAAAAGGTCAGACTTCACCAAGATCTGATGCAGGCTTTAAAACAAAATCAACTCCAAACGGTTCCATTGAGCCTCCTGTTTCTGCTATGGAGATGGCGCTGACAGTCGGTGCAACATTTGTCGCCCAAAGCTTCTCTACTGATTTAAAAGAAATGACTCAGTTGATTGAAGCGGGTATAAAGCATAAAGGATTTGCTCTTATTAATGTATTCAGTCCTTGTGTAACCTATAATAAGGTGAATACATATGACTGGTATAAAGAAAACTTGGTAAAACTGTCTGATATTGAAGGTTATGATCCGTCTGACAGAGTGAATGCGATGAAGACATTGATGGAGCATAACGGTCTTGTCACAGGCTTAATTTATCAGGATACAGAGCGCAAATCCTATCAGGAATTGTTGACAGGATATTCTGAAAAGCCACTGACGGAAGCAAACTTAAAATTGGATGAAGAGTATTTCAAAAAGCTTACTTCAGAATTCGTTTAATATTGCACGCACAGACAAAAAAGGAACCCCGGAGGATATTTCGGGGTTCTTATGTTCACTTTTTTTTGGCTGCAAAATGGGATCTTTCTTTTCTTTTAAAATATTGAAAACGGTTTCAATGAATTTTTCGGGACCGTTTTTAAAATATGATTATTTATCATTATAAATTTGCTGTTTAGGTATCGCAGACCGCAATTTTATTATTAGGGAGACGCTGTATTTGCACGGGAAAGACGGATGATTACAGTCCGCTCCCGATTTTTCGTTCATTTGCAGAAACCTTTCCGTGAACCGGGGAGTAAAAACCTTCTATTGTATTCTGTTTACGGGGGGTTTATACTTAAATAATGTGCATAGATTCTATGTGCGAAATCTCTTTTGCATCAAGACACAGAATCGATTGTAAAACAACAGGAAAGGAAACTCTCAATTTTCCTGACCTTTTTAGATTCACAGGGTTTTATTTTAAGAACTGAAAGGAGATTTAATATGAACGAAGAACAGCGTATTTCCGGCCAGCAAGTTAAATCTGCCAATCCTGCGGACAAAAAATCCGTAAAGGATTACAGCAAGTATTTTGAAACAATTTATGTCCCTCCTTCACTAAAGGATGCAAAACGGAGGGGAAAAGAACAAGTCAGGTATCATAAAGACTTTGCAATTCCGGAAGAGTTCAAAGGAATGGGTAAAGGAAGAACATTCGACATCCGCACATACGGATGCCAGCTGAACGAACATGATACCGAGGTTATGGCGGGGATTTTTACGGCATTGGGTTATGAGCCTACCGATACAGTGGAGGACGCGAATGTTATTTTATTAAATACCTGTGCCATCCGTGAAAATGCCGAAAATAAGGTGTTTGGTGAATTGGGCCATCTGAAGCAATTAAAAACCAATAACCCCGACTTATTGCTCGGTGTATGCGGATGTATGCCCCAAGAGGAATCAGTGGTTAATAAAATATTAGCGAAATACCAGTATGTCGATCTCATTTTTGGGACGCATAATATTCACCGCCTTCCGGATATTTTACATGAAGCTTACATGTCAAAGGAAATGGTCATAGAGGTTTGGTCGAAGGAAGGCGACGTTATTGAAAATCTACCGAAGGTCCGCAGCGGGAATATAAAAGCCTGGGTTAATATCATGTACGGCTGTGACAAGTTTTGCACCTATTGTATTGTGCCATATACAAGAGGGAAGGAGCGGAGCCGCAGACCGGAGGAAATTATTGAAGAGGTTCGCCGTCTGGCCGCCGCAGGCTATAAGGAGGTTACTCTGCTCGGACAGAATGTTAACGCATATGGGAAAGATTTTAAGGATATGAAATACGGTCTCGGTGATTTATTGGAAGAGATCAGCAAAATTGACATCCCGCGTATTCGTTTTACTACAAGTCATCCCCGTGATTTTGATGACCGTTTAATTGAAGTGCTTGCCAAAGGCGGAAACCTGATGGAGCATATTCATCTTCCGGTGCAATCGGGGTCCAGTGAAATTCTCAAAATTATGGCACGTAAATATAATCGGGAGCAATATTTGGAGCTTGTCCGCAAAATTAAAGAAGCAATTCCCAATGTAGCTCTGACGACCGATATAATCGTCGGATACCCGAATGAAACCGACGAACAATTTGAAGAGACCCTCTCTTTATACAGAGAAGTCGGCTTTGAATCAGCATTTACTTTTATCTACTCACCCAGGGAAGGAACACCGGCAGCCAAGATGAAGGACAATATTCCCATGGAAGTGAAAAAAGAACGGCTTCAGCGTTTGAACGACCTTGTTAATGAATTGTCGAAAAAGGCGATGGAAAAATACGAGGGACAAGTGGTAGAGGTGCTTGTTGAAGGGGAAAGCAAGAATAATCCTGATGTTCTTGCCGGTTATACGAGGAGAAATAAGCTTGTAAACTTTTCCGGACCAAAATCAGCCATTGGTAAACTGGTAAAAGTTAAAATTACCGAAGCCAAAACATGGTCATTAAACGGTGAAATGGTGGAGGAAGCAGAATAAACAGGGGTGAAATAAATGGGGAGATACAGTAAAGATGAGATTGTTGCCAAAGCGCGCGAGTTGGCGCAAATGATTGCTGCAACTGATGAAGTGGACTTTTTTAAAAGGGCTGAGGCGCAAATCCACAGCAATGAAAAAGTAAGCCGCTTAATCTCAGAAATAAAAGGTCTGCAAAAACAGGCCGTGAATCTTGAGCATTACGGAAAAACGGAAGCTTTGCGGAGGACGGAAGAAAAGCTTGCTGCTCTTGAAGAAGAATTGGATGCCATTCCGATTGTACGGGAATTCAAACAATCACAAACGGAAGTGAATGAACTTCTTCAACTCGTATCTGCAACTATTTCCAACAAGATTACAAACGAAATAATCGCTTCTACCGGGGGAGACCTCTTAAGCGGAAAGACCGGTGCAGCTTTGCAAGACAACAATAAACATCATAAGAAATAATCCCCATTTATGCGGATAAAATTTCAGCGTCCGGATGCGCATTTGTGCGCCCGGGCGCTTTATTTTTGCCCGATGAGGCTTTTCAAGATGAAGTTTTCCGGAAAAAGGACCATCGCTGATTTTCTGGATTTTTGGAGATATATTGCCTTACGCCGAAAATGACTGTCTTATTGTTGTTGCCTGTATTCTTCAGAATCATGCAAATTAAGTGATCAATTTTAAAAGATTACCGGACTGTTTTTCAAAATTCGGGAAAACAAAGCCGGGCAACAATATACTTTATGATTCAAATTGAAATTTGGCTAACCGGAACTGATTTTAGTTTTTCACTTCAGACTCTTTGCAAGCGGGTTTCTCTGTGACACCCAATGATGCGGGAGTGCATAGTATAGAGTATCTTATGTTTTACCGGTGAGGGGAAAGATGAAAAATCCAATCACACTAGTCTAATAACCCGCATAGGATGAATTGAAACTCAAATGAGGAGGGTACGCTCGCAATGGGAGAATATAGAGAGATCATTACAAAAGCAGTTGTTGCGAAGGGACGGAAGTTTACCCAGTCCAATCATACAGTTGATCCGGCACATAACCCATCCAGCATACTGGGCTGTTGGATAATAAATCATAAGTATGAAGCGGAAAAGCACGGCAAGAAGGTGGAAATAAAAGGTTACTATGATATTAATGTTTGGTATTCCTTTAGAGATAATACACAAACAGAGGTAGTAACAGAACGGGTCAATTATCATGATACAATTAAATTGAAGTATCGTGACCCTGATTGCCTTGAAGACCAGGATGTCATTGCCAAGGTTCTCCAACAGCCGAATTGTGTGGAGGCGGTTATTTCCCAGAAAGGCAATAACATTGTAGTTACTGTCGAAAGGGAGTTCCTTGTCGAAATAATTGGAGAAACGAAAGTTTGCATAGAACTCCATTCGAGGGATTACTTGAAGGATGATGAAGAATGGGATATTGACGATGAGGATTTCGAGGATTTAAATCCTGATTTTCTCGTCGGTGCCGAGGAGGAGTAGAGGAAAACTAGGGAGGTCATGCTTCCTAGTTTTCTTTGTGTTTTTTAAAAAATGGCTGTGTAAAAGGGTAATATTGATTTTGATATACTTTGTTGATTAGAGTGAAAGGCCCGAAGACTCTACCTAAAATGCTAAAGCATTTTTATCGTGCCTGCGCTGGCCAGGGGAAGCCTTCCGGACTGCGGGAACAGCGAGACAGGCAAGACCCCGCAGACACGATTAGAAGTTCGAAGGCTAAAAACGCCACGTCCTGTGGCAACGCATTTGTGACCACCGTCCTGTTGGCCTGTGGAGGCCCGGCGCTCGCCCGCGAACTGTGCGTGTGCCTGTAACGAAAATCAACAACTAAATTTAACTTAGTCCAAAAAATATATATTCCTGCTGTCAACTTTCTTCTTTACTCTGGCTGACGGACAGTGAAAAATTCAGAATGTTTTTCTCTCCTTAAGTCCATGTCCAAGGAATTGTGGTATGTTATAATTAAAAAATGTAGAAAAAAGATAGAAAGAGTGTTGGGGATTATATGGCTACTTATACGCCGATGATAAAACAATATTTACAAATAAAAGCTGAATATCAGGATGCTTTCTTATTTTTTCGCCTGGGTGATTTTTACGAACTATTCTTTGATGATGCGGTGAAAGCATCACAGGAATTGGAAATAACATTGACAAGCAGGGATGGCGGAACAGAAGAGCGCATTCCTATGTGCGGTGTCCCTTATCATTCTGCCGCCCAATATATTGAGAAGCTTATCGACAGAGGCTACAAAGTGGCCATTTGCGAACAGCTGGAGGATCCAAGGACGGCAAAAGGCGTTGTAAAAAGAGACGTTGTTCAGTTGATTACTCCGGGAACCATGATGGAAAGCAACGGATTAAATGATAAAGAGAATAACTATATAGCTTCCATTACCCAATTTTCAAACGATATTTTCGGTTTTTCCTATGCCGACTTGTCCACCGGTGAGAATAAGGTTACCCTGCTGGAAGAAGGTTTTGAGCACGTTTTAAATGAACTTTCAGTTTCCGGGGCAAAAGAAATCGTTATTGATCCTCACTTCCCGGGAGAGCTGCAAGCGAAGGTGAAGGAACGGTGCGACATCACTTTCTCTTTTGAAGAGGATGCAGAGGTAAATGAAGGGCATGAAAGAATCCTTGCAAATTTGGATGATGACCGCCACCGGCACACCGCTGCCAGACTATTAAACTATCTTTACCGCACTCAAAAGCGAAACCTTGATCATATGCAGCCGGCAGCCGTTTATGAAATTCAACAATATATGAAAATAGATTACTTTTCAAAAAGAAATCTTGAATTAACGGAAACAATTCGTGGCAAAGGAAAAAAAGGTTCGTTATTATGGCTATTGGATGAAACGATGACCGCCATGGGAGGACGTCTATTAAAGCAGTGGCTCGATCGCCCGCTAATTTCCAAAAAGGAGATTTTCCGCCGGCAAAATTTGGTAGAGCTTTTTCTTGACCATTATTTTGAACGGCAAGAGATACGGGAAATGTTAAAGGAAGTCTATGATCTTGAACGCCTTGCCGGAAGAGTGGCGTTCGGCAATGCGAATGCCCGTGATTTGGTGCAGTTGAGACGTTCTTTGCAGCAAATACCTTTCATTAAAGAAAAAATTGAACAAATAGAAGGGGCGGGGGATGGAGATTTGTCTTCCCGGCTCGACCCGTGTGAGGAAGTGGTCGATCTCCTTGAACGGGCCATTGTTGATAACCCTCCTTTATCCGTGAAAGAAGGGGATATTATCCGCGACGGATTTAATGAAGAATTGGATAAATACCGTGATGCGAGCCGGAACGGAAAGTCATGGATCGCCCGTCTGGAAAAAGAAGAACGGGAGAGGACAGGGATAAAATCTCTTAAAGTAGGGTATAACAGGGTATTCGGTTACTATATTGAGGTAACTAAAGCCAACCTTCATTTATTAGAAGAAGGCCGGTATGAAAGAAAACAGACATTGACCAATGCGGAACGGTTTATCACCCCTGAGCTAAAAGAAAAGGAAGCATTGATTCTTCAGGCCGAAGAAAAAATCGTTGATCTTGAGTATATGCTGTTTACTGAAATCCGGGAATTTGTGAAAGAATATATCCCCCGTATTCAGGCACTGGCTAAAACAGTCAGTGAAATCGATGTTCTTCAGTGCTTTGCGACAGTAAGCGAAGAAAGACATTATGTAAAGCCGGTGTTTTCAGAAGAACGTATCATCCGAATCAAAGAGGGGCGTCATCCTGTTGTGGAGAAAGTCATGAAAGCACAGGATTATGTTCCGAATGATTGTTATATGAATAAAGACCGGGAAATCCTTCTCATTACCGGGCCAAATATGTCCGGAAAAAGCACTTATATGAGACAAGTTGCTCTTACTGCCATTCTTGCGCAAATTGGATGTTTTGTTCCGGCTTCGGAAGCGGTATTGCCCATATTTGACCAAGTTTTTACACGGATTGGTGCAGCTGATGATTTAATATCCGGACAAAGCACATTTATGGTAGAAATGCTCGAAGCAAATTACGCCATTGCAAACGCAACAAAAAACAGTTTAATTCTTTTTGATGAGATTGGAAGAGGTACCTCAACTTATGACGGCATGGCGCTTGCACAGGCCATCATTGAACATATTCATGATAAGATCGGCGCAAAAACCTTGTTTTCCACCCACTATCATGAATTAACCGTTTTGGAACAAAAACTCAAATTCCTTAGAAATGTCCATGTCAGTGCGATTGAGCGCGAAGGAAAGGTCATTTTTCTTCATAAAGTAAAAGAAGGGGCGGCGGATAAAAGCTACGGAATACATGTGGCCAAATTGGCAGGTTTGCCGTCTGTTCTCATCAATCGTGCAAATGAAATTTTAATAGCCCTGGAGCAAAATGGAAACAGTCCTGAATCCTACGAGAATTTTGTGGAATCTGAGCATCCACGGGTACCGGATGTGCTTCAGCTGTCCTTTTTTGGTGATCCGTCTGAAGCGGAAAAGACAGCGCCGACTTCAAAGGAAAAGCGGGTACTGGACAAAATAAAACAGCTGGATATTCTTGATATGACCCCGATGCAGGCCTTAAACACATTATATGAACTTCACAAGAAACTAAAAAGCTAGTTATCAGATTTACAGTGGAAATAACTTGTAATAAATTTTGTACGGATTGCAGAAAGGAGAGCGGTGATGGGAAAGATTATTCAACTGGATGAGACTTTGGCAAATAAGATTGCCGCCGGTGAAGTAGTGGAACGGCCTGCCTCGGTTGTTAAGGAACTGGTGGAAAATTCTATTGATGCAAACAGCACGATTATCGAAGTGGAGATAGAAGAGGCCGGTCTGTCGAAAATACGCGTTATTGATAACGGAGACGGAATGGATGAAGAAGATGTCCGGATGGCTTTTTTGCGACATGCCACCAGCAAAATTAGAGACGATCATGATCTTTTCCATATCTCCAGTCTCGGGTTCCGTGGAGAAGCTTTGCCAAGCATTGCTTCCGTATCGCGCCTCATTATGAAAACATCAACGGGAGAAATCGGGACGGAAATCACTGTCATGGGCGGCAAAGTCGAATCGATTGAAAAAGCATCAAGCAGAAAAGGAACGGATATTGTTGTCACCGATCTTTTTTATAATACGCCTGCCCGCTTGAAATACTTAAAAACGATCAGTACAGAACTGGGGAATATTTCTGATATCATCAACCGGCTGGCGTTGGCAAATCCGGGTATTTCCTTCCGTCTGACACATAATGGCAGGAAACTACTCCATACAAACGGAAATGGCGATGTCATGCAGGTTCTTGCCGCGATTTATGGAATGAATATTGTTAAGAAAATGATTCCATTTGAAGCAAACTCTCTTGATTTTCAAATAGACGGCTGGATGTCTTTGCCTGAGGTGACAAGAGCCTCCAGGAATTATATAACCATTCTTATTAACGGACGGTTTATAAAAAATTATCCATTGGTAAAAGCAATTGAGGAAGGATATCATACCCTTCTTCCGATTGGCCGTTATCCGATTGTTCTTCTTCATATTAAAATGGATCCGGTCCTTATTGATGTGAATGTTCATCCGTCGAAAATGGAAGTAAGACTGAGCAAAGAGCAGGAACTTAATGAGCTTGTCACGGAAACCATCCGAAAAGTCTTTAAGAGACAACAATTGATTCCGTCCGGTTTGCCGCAGGAAAAAAAACCGGTACCAAAAACAGAGCAAACATCCCTAGAGCTTGATCCTTTGCCCCCGAGAGAACGGGTTGATTCTTCTGCCGTCAATATGCGGTTTTTGGAGGAATCTCCGGTAATTGAGGAGCAGCAAAAACCGGTACAAGAACACCAAGTTTTTATCAAACCTGATTTTCCTTTGGAAACTGAAATGGATGAACTCATCAAGACCGGGCAGGTAAAAGAAGACGGAAAATTGTTATCATCCTCAGCCTTTGAAGTTCAAAACGAGTCTCACTCCGGGGGATTTGAGGAAGAAACTCCCCGTGTACCGCCGCTTTATCCGATTGGCCAAATGCACGGAACATATATTTTTGCCCAAAATGAAAAAGGGCTTTATATTATAGACCAGCACGCCGCTCAGGAACGGATCAATTATGAGTATTTTAAGGAAAAAGTTGCCGACGTGCGCAAAGAGCTTCAAGAAATGCTTATTCCTTTAACGTTTGAGTATTCAACAGACGAATATGTGAAAATTATGGAACATAAGCATGAGCTTGAGGCTGTCGGTGTTTTTCCGGAACCGTTCGGCCATAACAGTTTTATTGTCCGCTCCCATCCCCAATGGTTTCCAAGAAATATGGAAAAGGAAATCATAGAGGAAATGATTGAACAAGTTTTACAAATGAAAAAGGTTGACATAAAGAGACTGCGGGAGGAAGCGGCGATCATGATGAGCTGCAAAGCAGCCATAAAGGCGAACCGCTATTTAAGTGATGAAGAAATACAAGCCCTTCTTGATGAATTAAGGGTCACTTCTGATCCTTTTACGTGTCCTCACGGAAGGCCGATTATCATTCATTTTTCAACATATGAACTGGAAAAGATGTTTAAAAGGGTCATGTGATTTTGGAACAGGAAAAAGGCTGTCTCAAAAGGAATTCCTTTTGAAACAGCCTTTTTGTTTTACAAACGGCTTTATTAAATCAGATTTTTCCGTTCCATAAATTTCAAGGCAGGTCCCGTTCCGCGGACCACACATTCAAGCGGGTTTGCGGCAATGTGAACAGGCACAATAATTTCCTGGCTAATCCACTCTTGCATTCCGTTTAACAAAGCGCCTCCCCCTGTAAGAATAATACCTCTGTCGACAATATCTCCGCTGAGTTCAGCAGGGCAATTTTCAAGGGTTGCTTTGATTCCGTTTAAAATCTGTTGCAGGGATTCCTTTAAAGCAATTTGCATATCATAGGATGAAAGAGGGATTGTTTTAGGAAGGCCCGTAACCAAATCACGGCCGCGCACATCCATCATCAATTCTTCATGTTTCACCGGAGCATAACCGATTGTTATTTTGACAAGTTCGGCTGTTTTTTCACCGATAAGAACATTGTATTTTTTTCGCACATAATGAATGATATCCCGATCAAGCTGATTTCCGCCCACTCTGACCGAATGACAGGTAACAACTCCGCCAAAAGAGATGATTGCTGCTTCGGTGGAGCCGCCGCCGATATCGACAATTACATTCGCTACAGGTTCATCGACCGGCATTCCTGCACCGAGGGCTGCCGCCACCGGTTCGTCAATGATAACCACCTTTTTTGCGCCGGCATTCTTTACCGCATCCATAAGGGCCCGTCTGTCAACGCCTGTGGATCTAAAAGGTGCACAGATGATCACACTCGGCTTTCTGAATGAAAGCTTTTTCGAGGTTTTCTGCATAATAAATTTTAAGATTTCGGTGGTAAAGTCGTAGTCGGCAATAACACCATCTTTCATCGGATAGACAATGCCGATGTTTTTAGAGGTTTTCCCCATCATTTTTTTCGCTTCGCTGCCGACAGCGAGGATTTTTTTTGTTTTCGGTTCAATAGCCATCACAGACGGTTCATTGAATATAATCCCTTTATTCGGATGATAGACCAGAATGTTAGAAGTACCCAGATCAATGCCTATTTCAATCGCTGCAAACATATTATTCCCACCATTCTTGTTGTCATTTCCTTATTTTCTATTTACAAATTAACATGAAATTGTCCTTGAGGGGGCAATGTTATCTAAAAGACACAAAAATGTAATTATAACTCGAATTTTGTCACATTTTGTGCAAAGATGTCGGAAAATTATTTCAACCTGTTCTTTAAGATTGATTGCTGGGATTATAAATATTTGTTTATACGAGAGGATTCATGAAAAAATTATGGACGATGAATGAAATAAATTCATAAAAATGAATAGGATTATTCCTTTTGGCAATACTGTCAAGATGTTATGCTTTATGAATAACAGAATTGTTTTTGGCCAGTTTGGACATTTTTACATCCAAAAAAATGCTAATTGTCAGTAAAAAATGGTACAATGAAATTACCGGGATTAGTGATGCATCTGGATTATGACGAAAGAAGGCAGTGGAGGATTTTGAGTGAGAAAAGTAAGTTAATTGTGCTTATTGGTCCGACCGCGGCGGGAAAAACAAAATTGAGCATAGAATTGGCGAAAAGATTTAATTGTGAGATTATTAGCGGTGACTCCATGCAAATCTACAAAAAAATGGATATTGGAACAGCGAAAATTTCTCCGGCAGAGATGGAAGGGATTCCCCATCATCTGATTGATATAAAAGAACCGTATGAATCATTTTCCGTGGCTGAATTTCAACAGCTTGTAAGAGAAAAAATCAGCTCCATTCAAAGCAGGGGCAAGCTGGCAATGATTGTTGGCGGAACCGGACTTTACATTCAATCGGTTATATACGATTATCATTTTGCTAATGCCCCGTCAGACTCGGATTTTCGAAAAATGCTTGAAGAAAGAGCTGAAGCTGAGGGGAATGAAGCAATTTATCAAGAATTAGTAAGTATTGACCCGGAGTCTGCCAAGAAAATCCATCCTAATAATTTGCGCCGTGTGATCCGCGCATTGGAAATTTTTCATTGCACGGGAATTCCCATGAGCCGCTATCAGCAAAAGCAGAGACAGGAGCTTTTATATGATACGGCCGTGATTGGATTGACGATGGACCGGAGTTACTTGTATGAACGTATTAACAAACGTGTAAATGAGATGCTTGAAAGGGGTCTTTTGAATGAAGTAAAGTTATTGTATGACTCGGGATTGAGAGATTGTCAATCCATTCAGGCAATAGGCTACAAGGAGCTTTATAAGTATTTGGATGGAAAGGTATCCTATGATGCCGCTGTAGAGGAATTGAAAAAAAATTCCCGGAACTATGCGAAAAGGCAGTTAACGTGGTTCCGAAATAAAATGGATGTAAAATGGTTCGATATGACAAGAATTCAAACAGAACATGAAATGGAGAAAAAAATCGAGGAAATTTCCAAGTATATTGAAGGAAAGCTGGAAATAAAATCGAATACATATAAATAGAGATAAATGAGGAGGATAAAGAGATGAAACAATCCATTAATATTCAAGACCAGTTTTTGAACCAGCTGCGGAAGGATGGAATCAGTGTAACCGTATTTTTATTAAATGGTTATCAATTAAGAGGACAAGTAAAGGGATTTGACAACTTTACCGTTTTATTTGAATCAGAGGGAAAACAACAACTTGTTTATAAGCATGCCATTTCTACTTTTGCTCCGCAAAGGAATGTTTCAATAGATCTTGAGGTTCCACAAGGACAAAACAAATAATTATGACAAACCCGCTTCGCTAAGAAAGCGGGTTTTTATATATTTGTTTATTACAGGGGAAACCCATTTTCAATATCCTTCCGGAGTTTCATTATATGTTTCTGAAGCATGGATGTCCCATGATGTTTGTTTTTAGCGGAACTTCTTATTTTCGGGCAAATACAGTTCTTCCCTTATATAATCCTCCATTATAAATAAGTTGGTTTGAAGAGCGGCTTTCGTTTTTCTTGCGCAGCGGATTACAGGTAAAACCTTTTAATGAAAGCGGGCGGAGATGAATACATATAAAATGACGGGTTATTTTCAAAATTACGTGTAAATGAGGGAACATGGTTCCGCCGCTTTTTATCATGATTGAAGCGGTAAAGGAAATGAGGGCAGAATAGAAGATGTATTGCAAAAGGTGCCGTTCCAAGTTTTCAAATTTACTGGGCGATTGTCACAATTGCAACATCTTGAGAGTATACTGTTTTAGAAATGTGAGGTGAAAGCTTTGGACCAACCTTTTCGCATGAAAAATAACGGACAAATCAGCATTGTACTTAACTCTCAGAATAGAAAGGCCCTTATCAAGGAACCTCCTGAATCCCAGGTTCTTCCGAAAGAAATTCCGCAGGAACATGCGGTTTTAAAAGAAATTGAAGAGGAATTAAATTCTCTTGTCGGAATGGAAGAAATGAAAAAAACCATCAAAGAAATATATGCATGGATTTATGTAAATAAAAAGCGGGAAGAAGCAGGACTAAAAGCGGGAAAACAAGTGCTTCACATGATGTTTAAAGGAAATCCCGGAACTGGTAAAACGACAGTTGCCCGGCTGATTGGCAAGCTTTTTCAAAAAATGAATGTTCTTTCAAAAGGGCATTTAATTGAAGCAGAGAGAGCCGACTTAGTGGGGGAATATATCGGTCATACGGCACAGAAAACAAGAGATTTAATAAAAAAGGCCATGGGCGGCATTCTCTTTGTTGATGAAGCCTATTCCCTTGGCAGGGGAGGGGAAAAGGATTTCGGCAAAGAAGCGATTGACACCCTTGTAAAGCATATGGAGGATAAACAACATGATTTTATTCTTATACTGGCCGGATATTCAAGGGAGATGGAGGAATTTCTTTCTTTAAATCCGGGTCTTCAATCCCGTTTTCCCTTGATCATAAATTTTCCGGACTATACCATTGAGCAGTTAATGGAGATTGCTGCGAAAATGCTTAAAGACAGGGAATATATATTAAGCCATGAAGCGGAGAAAAAATTGCGCGAGCACTTATATTGGGTTAAAACAACTACAGGGAGCCGGGGGTTTTCCAATGGGCGCTATATAAGAAATATCATTGAAAAAGCCGTCCGCGCACAGGCAATGCGATTGCTTCTTCAAAATAATTACGACAAATATGAGCTTACTATGATTAGGAGCAACGATCTTCCTTTTTCGGAATTTGAACTTCCTTAATCTATTCATATGAAGCTGTCTCCGGTGCAAAGGAAATGACATTTCCTTAATCGGGACAGCTTGTAATTTTACATATATCTTTCGCAAATATTTTTACCGGATATTTGAGTTTTACTTTTTAATATTTTTTTACAGCTCAAGCTGCAGCTTTTGTTTTTGGCCGGAAAGTTTATCAGGACGGGATCCTTTTTGGTTAATATAGTCTTAGGGCTGTTTTTTTGTTATTATGGTGGGTAGACTCAGTGAAGCTGCGTGGATTTACCAGCTGAAAAGGAAACATAAATCGTTGGAAAGAAGGATGATGATTGACGGAACATACAAAGCAATCAGAAAAAGTTATTCTTGTCGGTTGTCAGACAGATGATGATGAACTCAGTTTCCGGTATTCGATGGAAGAATTGGCTTCTTTAACAAAGACTGCAAAAGGAAAAGTGCTCATCCAGGTTACGCAAAAACGTGACAAAATTCATCCTGCCACCTATATAGGGAAAGGAAAACTTACGGAATTAAAGGCTTTGGAGGAGGAGCTTGCTGCAGATTTAATCATTTTTAATGACGAACTGTCTCCGAGCCAGATGCGGAATCTTTCCGAAAGCCTCCAATCCCGAATCATTGACCGGACACAGCTGATTCTTGATATTTTTGCGCAAAGAGCCCGCTCAAAGGAAGGGAAACTTCAGGTGGAACTGGCCCAGCTTCAATATTTGCTGCCGCGTCTTTCAGGAAAAGGTATGCAATTGTCCAGGCTCGGCGGAGGAATCGGGACAAGGGGACCTGGGGAAACACAACTGGAGACTGATCGCCGGCATATCCGGCGCCGAATCACAGATATTAAGGCGGAATTGGCGGGAATTGTCCGGCACAGAGAGCAATATCGGGAAAGAAGAAAGAAAAACAAAGCTTTTCAAATTGCCCTCGTCGGCTATACAAATGCCGGAAAATCAACGTTGTTTAATCGTCTGACCGAGGCTGATACCCTGGAAGAGAATCTATTGTTTGCCACGCTTGACCCGATGACAAAGAAAATTGTTTTTCCGAGCGGATATACGGCGCTTTTAACAGATACCGTCGGTTTTATTCAAGATCTTCCGACGGAGCTTATTGCCGCTTTTCGTTCCACATTGGAAGAGGTAAAGGAAGCGGACTTATTCCTTCATGTGGTGGACAGCGCCAATCCTGACTATTTTCAGCACGAACATACGGTGGAGAAACTCCTTCATGATTTGGAAACAGATCATATCCCCAGGTTAACGGTATATAACAAAAAGGATTTGATGCATCCGGATTTTGTTCCGGCCGCAGGAACGAAATCGATCATTATCAGCGCATTTGATGAAGGGGATCTGTTGCGTTTAAAAGCTTCCGTTGAAGAAATGATTCTTGAAAGCATGGAGTCTTATCATGTTGAAATACCTTCAACCGGCGGAAAACTCCTGGCCCGCTTAAAAAATGAGACCATCCTTAAGGAATTAGTATTTAATGAGGAACGGCAAGTGTATGTATGTAAAGGGTACTATCAGCCGAACCATCAAATTAAGGGAGAAATCAAGAAATTTTTAGTATAGTTAGAAACAGGTGACAAATATGTTTGGACAGTTAACATTTGGCAGTGAATTAAAAAAACTCAGTGATGAAGTGGAGGTGCAAATTTCTGACATTCACAAGCGGATCGACAAGATGATTGAACATAATCAATACCAGGTGTTAAAAAGTTTTCAAAAACACCAGGTCAGCGATTCGCATTTTATTCCTTCAACCGGATACGGATATGATGATTCGGGCCGCGATACTCTTGAAAAGATATATGCAGATGTATTCGGCGGGGAGGCCGGCCTTGTCCGTCCGCAAATTATATCCGGGACTCATGCAATCTCTTTTGCTCTATTCGGAGTTCTTCGCCCGGGTGATGAACTTATTTACATAACGGGCCAACCCTATGACACCCTTGATGAAGTTATCGGAATTCGCGGTAAGGGCACAGGCTCATTAAAAGAATTCGGCATTTCGTATCAATGCATTCCACTGAAAGAGGATGGACAAGTTGATTATCCGGCTGTGGCAAAAGCCATTAATGAAAAAACAAAAATGATTGGCATTCAGCGCTCCAAAGGATATGCCACCCGCCCGTCTTTTACGATTGAACAGATAGGTGAAATGGTTTCATTTGTAAAGGAAATTAAGCCCGATGCCGTTGTTTTTGTCGATAATTGCTACGGAGAATTTGTAGAGGAATGGGAGCCGTGTCATGTAGGCGCCGATCTTATTGCCGGGTCTCTCATTAAAAATCCGGGCGGAGGACTTGTAAAAACAGGCGGTTATATAGTTGGCAAGGAAAAATGGGTTGAAGCCTGTTCATACCGGATGACTTCCCCGGGGATCGGCAGCGAAGCGGGAGCGTCTCTTTACAGTCTGCAAGAAATGTACCAAGGCTTCTTCTTAGCGCCCCATGTGGTTGGCCAGGCGCTGAAGGGCGCCGTTTTTACGGCGGCAATTCTCGAAAAACTGGGAATGAAAACAAATCCTGCGTGGGATTCATACCGGACGGATTTAATTCAATCAGTGGAATTTAATGATAAAGATCAAATGATTGCTTTTTGTCAGGCTATCCAATTTGCATCGCCGGTTAATTCTCATTTTACTCCGATTCCGAGTTATATGCCCGGCTATGAAGATGATGTTATTATGGCTGCAGGAACCTTTATTCAAGGCTCCAGTATTGAGTTGTCGGCAGATGGGCCCACGAGACCTCCTTTTGCAGCTTATGTCCAGGGGGGTCTTACATATTCCCACGTAAAGATCGCCGTGTGTATTGCTTTAAACCGTCTCCTTGAGAAAGGGTTAATTCAATTAAAAAAATAGTTTCACAGAGTGTTTTTCCTTTTTTGTCTCCCAATCCGGATGTGTTCAATCAGTAGAGTGTCATTTATCATTGCAAAAAAAAGTTATTAATGGGAAAATAAGATCACTATCACCCGAAAGGAGACTGCAAATGAAACTGCAAGGTAAGAAAGTCATTCAACTTGTAAGCGGTGATTTTGAAGACTTGGAATTGTGGTATCCGGTTTTGCGTTTGCGTGAAGAAGGAGCAGAGGTAGTAATTGTCGGTGAGAAGAAGGGTGAAACATACATAGGGAAATACGGGGTTCCGGTTGTCTCTGATTTATCCTTTGATGAAGTTGATATTGATGAGTATGATGCCATTCTTGTTCCCGGAGGGTGGGCACCGGACAAACTGAGGAGATTTCCCCAGGTCATCCGCATGATTCGGGAGATGAATGAGCAGGAAAAACCGATTGGACATATTTGTCATGCCGGTTGGGTGCTTATTTCGGCAAAAATACTGGCTGGAAGAAAGGTTACCAGTACACCGGGGATTAAAGATGATATGGAAAATGCGGGAGCAGTCTGGGTTGATGAACCGGCTGTTGTTGACGGTCATATCATTTCCAGCCGGAGACCGCCTGATTTACCGGATTATTTGAAGGAATTTATAAAGGTGTTGGAAAAATAATCATCGAAAGATTTTCTTTCGATGATTTTTCTTTTTTTAGTAATGTAAGGTTTTCTTACATGTGTTGACAGAAAAAATGTCGATCCATATAATTAAAACATGTCGAGGAAATGGAGGAGACAATTGAAATGAGCCGAAATGAAATTCGTCGTTCAATGCCGCTGTTTCCGATGGGAATTGTGATGCAGTTAACGGGACTGTCCGCGAGACAGATTCGTTACTATGAGGAACATGGGTTAATTTCTCCCGCAAGAACGGAAGGAAACCGGAGGATGTTTTCATTAAATGATATTGATCAATTGTTGGAAATCAAAGATTTGATTGATAAGGGTGTAAATCTTGCCGGCATTAAACAAATTTTTTCCGTGAAGCATCACCTGCATTCTTCCGGGAAAAATACCGGAAAGGAAGCTGAGAAGATAAGAAAAGAAATTTCTGATGAAGAAGTTAGAAAAATATTGCGCTCAGAACTTGCCCAGGCAGGGCGTTTTCATCGTCCGTCTTTACGCGGGGGAGAAATGACACGATTTTTTCATTAGAAAAGATGCAAAACCTGTTCATACATAATGTGTGATTTTATTTAAGATCCATTTTTTAGGCATAAGGGAGGAAACTTTTTTGGGAAAAAAATACACAAAAGACGATATTAGGAGAATGGCGCGGGAAGAAAATGTGAAATTCATTCGTCTTCAATTTACGGATATTTTCGGAACAATAAAAAATGTGGAGATTCCCGTCAGCCAATTAAATAAGGCGCTGGATAACAAAATGATGTTTGATGGTTCTTCCATAGAGGGATTTGTAAGAATTGAAGAGTCGGATATGTATTTGTATCCTGATATAGACACATGGGTGGTTTTCCCGTGGACGGCGGAAAAAGGGAAAGTTGCCCGCATGATTTGTGATATTTATACAGCTGATGGTGAACCGTTCGGTGGTGACCCCCGCAATAATCTCCGCCGGGTTCTCAAGGAAATGAAAGAATTGGGATTTTCGGATTTTAATCTGGGGCCTGAACCGGAGTTTTTCTTATTTAAACTGGATGAAAAAGGCGAACCGACATTGGAACTGAATGACAATGGAGGATATTTTGATCTTGCCCCGACTGATTTGGGGGAAAATTGCCGACGTGATATTGTTTTGGAACTTGAAGAAATGGGGTTTGAAGTTGAAGCATCACATCATGAAGTCGCGCCGGGCCAGCATGAGATTGATTTTAAATATGCGGATGTTTTGACCGCATGCGACAATATTCAAACCTTCAAATTGGTGGTTAAAACTATTGCCCGCAAACACGGCCTTCACGCCACGTTTATGCCGAAGCCGTTGTTTGGCGTGAGCGGTTCGGGAATGCATTGCAATTTATCTTTATTCCGCGGCGATGAAAATGTCTTTTATGATCCTGACGGACATTTGGAATTAAGTGAAACGGCCCATCAATTTATTGCCGGTATTTTAAAGCATGCCCCCGGTTTTACTGCCGTTACGAATCCGACCGTCAATTCATATAAACGTCTTGTTCCCGGCTATGAAGCGCCATGTTACGTTGCCTGGTCGGCCAGAAACCGGTCGCCTCTCCTCCGCATCCCTTCATCAAGAGGGTTAAGCACCCGTGTGGAGGTCCGCAGTGTCGACCCGTCTGCAAATCCGTATTTGGCAATGGCGGTTCTATTGAAGGCGGGATTGGACGGGATTAAAAATAAATTGACCCCTCCGCCGCCGGTCGACAGAAATATTTATGTGATGAGCAGGGAAGAACGGCTTGCGGAAGGAATCGTTGATTTGCCGGTTACACTTGCTGAAGCGCTCAATTTATTTAAAGCAAACCCGTTGATGATGTCAGCCCTTGGAGACCATATTGTTGAACATTTTATCGAGGCAAAAGAGATTGAATGGGAAATGTTCAGGTCGCAGGTACATCCGTGGGAAAGAGAGCAGTATCTGCAGATGTATTGATCCGCTGAACTCTTGATACCAACGGTATTGAGAGTTTAATTTATCGGGAAGGTTTTATTTTTTTCGATAGAGCAATTGTCTGATTATTGACTGCTTTTTTAAGACTTTCTTTAATGTGTTAATTTTTCAAATTGTTGATTTGTCAATAATTTTGGGGCAGATTTGATTAGACTCCCCGGAATCTTTTCAGGTCCCGGGTACATCCGTGGGAAAGAGGGCAGTATTTGCAATGTATTAATTGGCCCGAATGTTCATTTTTCCGGAGGCGGAAAGTCTTTTTGGGCGGTAGATAAGCACTGCTTTTGATGATATGGTGAATTTTTTCCGTGCTGTTTTTACAAAAAAAGACTTGAAAACCGGACATATAAAAAACCGCCTCGGACGTAATAACGTCCGGGCGGTTTTTTAAGCTAATGAATATGTCTGAAAACGCCGATTACTTTTCCCAGAATGATGACATTTTTTAAAATAATCGGATCCATTGTCGAATTTTCAGGTTGAAGACGGATAAAATCTTTTTCCTTGAAAAATCTTTTTACTGTTGCTTCATCGTCCTCTGTCATTGCAACGACAATATCCCCGTTATTGGCAGTTTGCTGTTGTCTTACGATAACATAATCCCCGTCCAAAATTCCAGCTTCTATCATACTGTCTCCTTCGACAGTAAGCATAAAAATCTTATCTTCCGGGCCGGCTATGCTTTCCGGCAAAGGAAAAAATTCTTCAATATTTTCGACGGCTGTAATCGGGTTTCCGGCGGTCACTTTTCCTACGAGCGGTACATTCACTGTATGCTGTTTAGGAATATGGGCAGTTTCGTCAGTTTCCAATATTTCAATCGCCCGGGGCTTTGTCGGATCCCGGCGTATGTAGCCTTTTGCTTCCAGCCTTGACAAATGACCGTGTACAGTCGAACTTGAAGCAAGGCCGACAGCCTGGCCGATTTCCCGGACAGATGGAGGATATCCTTTTGATTTTACCTCTTGCTTAATGAAGTTAAGAATATCCTGCTGCCTTTTTGATAGTTTCGCCATGTAAACACACCCCATATGGTTTTCTTAAGTCAATTATACCATGTTTTTTCAGTGAGTACAAACATAAGTTCGAAATTTTTATTGACAAAAACAGACGTTCGTACTAGAATGATACCGAACATATATTCTTGATAGGGTGTGAAGATGATGAAACAATTCCTGTACAGAAATTCATATGTTATACTGCTAATTGCGATCAGTTTCCTGCTTCTCTTTGCATTTTCAAAAAAGGTACAGCAGGGTCAAGAGGATACATATTTAATGATTACGGTTGAAAACGGGGATTCCCTTTGGAATATTTCAAATAAATATTACGACGGGCACCGGATGCCTTTTGAGCAATTCGTCAGATGGGTGGAAAAGGAAAACGGGATTGCGAACGGAGTTATTCATGCAGGGGACTCTCTTCTGATTCCAGTAAAAAGGGAACAAGTTTCGGGTACGGATATGCAGGGAGATCTTCTTCCGGGTGAATACAGGGCACAGGTTTACAAATACGGGGAGTGACTTTAATGAATGCAATCATCTATTGCCGCGTCAGCACAAAAAAGACCGTTCAGGAAACCTCATTGCAAAGGCAGGAAGAAGAACTGCGTGAACTTGCCGCCCGTCTCCAATTCCGGGTGGAAAAGGTGATCAAAGAACAGGCCAGCGGTTATGATTTGGACCGGGAAGGCATTATTGAACTGCTTTCTATTATTAAAGAAAAGAATATTGATGCCGTGCTTATCCAGGATGAAACCCGAATCGGGAGAGGAAATGCCAAGATTGCTATTCTTCATTGTATTTTAAAGGAGAATGTCTCTGTATATACGATTACACACAATGGCCGGTTGCAGCTTTCAGATGCGGATTCCATGGTTTTACAAATCGTCAGTATTGTTGAGGAGTATCAAAGGAAATTACATAATATAAAAATAAAAAGGGGAATGAAGCGGGCAATAAGGGAAGGATACAGGCCGGAGAAAAATTTGAAGAATATCAATCTCAGCCGGGGAAGGGAACGGCTGGATGTCCCGATCGGGGAAATTATCCGGTTAAAGAATAATAATCTTACTTTTGCGGAAATTACCGCCACTTTGAACGGACTGGGCTATGATATTTCCAAAGCAACGGTCCATCGCAGATATAAGGAATATGTGCAATTAAATGACAGCAGTGAAAAGTGAGTTCATCTTGTAAAAACAATCAGTTTTTAGTAAGATCAATCTCAGTTGCAAAATCTGATGTTAAAGGAGTTATGTCATGCTGTCCAAGGATAAAATAGCACGAATTAATGAACTTGCCCGAAAAGCCAAAAAAGGTACACTTACATTAGAAGAAGCTAAGGAGCAAACGAAGCTGCGAAAGGAATATTTGCAATCGTTCCGTTCATCCATGCTGAAAACATTGGAAAATGTCACGATCATTGATCCCGAAGGCAAAGACGTTACACCGGCAAAAATTAAACAAATGAGGAATCAAAAGAACAATATTCATTAGGGGAGCTTTAGCCGGTTTCCCTGTCTTGAATATTGTTTTTGTCGTCTGTAAAAAATATGTACATACCATCTTCTTCTAATGATATATTAGGGTATGGATTTATCCTTGCAGAATGACCATTCAAGTGAGACAGAGAATAATATGAAGGGATTGAAAAAAAATGTTTGAACAAGTGGATTCACTGGCTGTCAACACAATTAGAACATTATCTATTGATGCGATTGAAAAGGCGAAATCCGGCCACCCGGGAATGCCAATGGGAGCGGCGCCTATGGCCTATGCTCTTTGGACAAGATATATGAACCATAATCCAAAAAATCCGGAATGGTTTAACCGTGATCGGTTTGTACTTTCCGCTGGCCATGGTTCCATGCTTTTATACAGTCTTCTGCACTTATCAGGTTATGATGTGAGCATGGAAGATATTATGGAATTCCGGCAATGGGGCAGTAAAACTCCCGGCCATCCGGAATACGGACACACTCCCGGAGTCGATGCAACTTCCGGTCCATTAGGACAAGGGATTGCCATGGCAGTCGGAATGGCAATGGCTGAACGTCATCTTGCAGCCAAGTATAACAGGGAAAATTATGATATTGTCAATCACTATACATACAGCATATGCGGAGACGGAGATTTAATGGAAGGAGTGTCCGCAGAGGCCGCATCATTGGCAGGACATTTAAGGCTCGGCAAACTAATTGTCTTATATGATTCCAACGATATTTCTCTTGATGGGGAGTTAAATAAGGTATTTTCAGAAAGTGTTGCTGACCGCTTTAAAGCATATGGATGGCAGTATATCCGGGTTGAGGACGGGAATAATTTGCAAGAAATTGCCGATGCAATTGAAGAAGCAAAACGCGACTCAGAACGTCCCACATTAATAGAAGTAAAGACGATCATCGGTTACGGCTCCCCAAATAAATCCGGAAAATCAGATGTTCACGGAGCACCGCTGGGCGCTGAAGAACTGAAGCTTACGAAAGAAGCTTATAAATGGACATTTGAAGAGGATTTTTATGTTCCTCAAGAAGTATACGAACAATTTAAGAAATATGTCCTGGACCATGGCGTTAAGAAAGAACAGGAATGGAATGATCTTTTTCAAAACTATAAAAAGGATTTTCCGGAACTGGCCACCCAACTTGATGCAGCGATAAAAGGTAAACTCATTGAAGGCTGGGACAGTGAACTTCCGGTTTATGAAGAAGGAAAAAGTCTTGCCAGCCGGGCTTCTTCAGGAGAAACAATCAATGCGATTGCGAAAAATCTGCCGTACTTTTTTGGCGGTTCCGCTGATTTGGCAGGTTCCAATAAAACAACCATTACGGATGGCGGAGACTTTTCGTCAGAAAATTATCAAGGCCGCAATATTTGGTTCGGTGTCCGTGAATTTGCGATGGGAGCAGCACTGAATGGAATGGCTCTCCATGGAGGGTTAAAGGTGTTTGGAGGTACATTCTTTGTCTTTTCGGATTATCTGCGCCCGGCTATCCGGATGGCGGCATTAATGAAACTTCCGGTTACCTATGTTTTCACCCATGACAGTATTGCAGTGGGAGAAGACGGACCGACGCATGAGCCCATTGAACACTTGGCTTCTCTCAGGGCGATGCCTGATATTAATGTAATCCGTCCCGCCGATGGAAATGAAACAGTTGCGGCCTGGAAGACGGCATTAGAATCAAAAGACCGTCCAACTGTGCTTGTGTTGACACGGCAAAACTTGCCGACACTCAAGAATACGAAAGAAAAGGCCTATGAAGGAGTTCAGAAAGGTGCATATGTGATTTCTCCTGCATCCAATGAGAATCCTGAAGTTCTTCTGCTGGCCTCGGGTTCGGAGGTTTCGCTTGCCGTCGAAGCACAAAAGGTGCTTGAAAAAGACGGCATTTACGCATCTGTAGTAAGCATGCCTTCCTGGAAAAATTTCGAAAAACAGTCCAAGGAATACAAAGAGTCCGTTCTGCCGAAATCTGTAAAAAAACGCCTCGGTATTGAAATGGGTGCTTCTTTAGGATGGCACCGATATACAGGTGCTGAAGGGGATGTATTGGCAATTGACCGGTTTGGCGCCTCTGCACCGGGTGAAAAAATTATGGAAGAGTATGGTTTTACTGTAGATAATGTAGTGAACCGTGTAAAAACGTTAATGTCTGAATAAAACCAAGAAAAACCTGCAGAAAAATTCTGCAGGTTTTTTATGTGTTGTCTGTGTGTGAATTTTTTGAAAATAAGTTATTTGATTTCAAGTGAGAAATCACTGTTTGAAGCATTATAAAGTCATTCGACAAAAATAGCGGAACTTTGCGACTCCTTAAGACAAACTATTTTCTTCCAATTTACTATAATGATAGGAAAAGTATCAATGGAGGAAGGATCAGGTGCGAATCTATCAATTGTATCTTGTAAAGGAGCAGCTGGCCGCGTACTATTTCGGGAAAGAAAATAAGTTTTTCCGCCTTTTTAAAGAGTATGCAAGTTCTTCTGGAGAAAAAAAGAAGATCCTGGAAAAACAAATTAATTTTATTACTCAATCAATTCCCAGACAGGAGCTTCATCAATACATACAAAAATATTTTTATGAGAATAACCAATATTCACGGGAAGCGGACTGTTACTTTATTAGAGACGGAAATTTAAGTCAGGCATCATTGGAAATATTTGACCATCGGCTCGTTTTGACAAGCACTGGAAATTATTATGCCGAAACGATCTTTTTCGAGGCTTTGAGAAAGTATGAAAGCTCTTTTCTTGCAATTGATCTTTATAATAATCAATTTGGCTGGCTACGGCCGATAAAAAAGAGAAAGTTTGTCTGAAAATGAAGAAAATCCGGAGCAAATATTGTATAATTACCTTTGGTCTAGTACACTTTATGATAGACAACCTGAAGGAGGAAATAATGAATGTGGTATTGGTATGTTTTAGTCGGTGCCCTGTGCTTACTTGCGGGTATCGCCATCGGGTTCTTTATTGCCCGTAAATATATGGAGAACTATTTGAAAAAGAATCCGCCCATCAATGAGCAAATGTTAAGAACTCTCATGATGCAGATGGGAATGAAACCGTCACAAAAGAAAATCAATCAAATGTTAAATGCAATGAACAAACAAATGGAAAAATAAACCCAATAGTATTAAGGTTTTGCAGGGCTGTAAGCGGGAACGGGAGGGAAGACAACCGTTAACGCCCGATCTTCTCCGACGGCGCTGGCTCACCTTTCACCTATTGATAAAACCACTTTTTTTGTTGGGAACCAAACCAATAAAGGAGTGGTTTTTTGCGTTTTTATTGAAGGTATCAGAAAGCAAAGTATATGGATTGTCATGTTTTTCCCTTTTTGATAATATGCAAATACTGGCGGTATAAATGAAGGAAAAAACCGGTATGGTATTATTTTGTTAAGAGCGCAATGTTTTTTAAAGTGTTTTTTATTATTGATTAATGACGGAGGCATCTTATGAGAGTATTTTTTCAACTGTCATGGTTTTTTAAACAAGAAAAAAGAGCCTACATCACCGGAATACTTCTTCTGTTAATTGTCGCTTTTCTCCAGTTAATTCCTCCTAAAATCATCGGTATTATTGTAGATGAAATTCATCAAAAATCATTAACTTCAGTAAAACTTTTGCAATGGCTTTTAATCTTGATTATCACAGGATTGATGATGTATATATTCCGTTATTTTTGGCGGAAGATGATTTACGGTTCGGCCGTAAAACTCGCAAAGGAGCTGCGGAATAAGCTTTATAATCATTTTACAGCCATGCCCCAGTCTTTTTATCAAAGACACCGGGTCGGGGATCTAATGGCCCATGCAACCAATGATATACAGGCCGTTCAGCAAACGGCCGGTTCAGGGGTGTTGACACTTGTTGATTCTTTGGCCACAGGGGGAATGGTGATTGTTGCCATGGCAGCTGCTATCAGTTGGAAGTTGACGTTAATTGCTCTTATCCCGATGCCGCTTATGGCCATGTTAACAAACTGGTACGGAAAATTATTGCATCAGCGCTTTTCCAATGCGCAAGCTGCTTTTTCCCAACTGAATGATAAAGTTCAGGAAAGCGTGACAGGAATTAAAGTGATAAAATCTTTTGGCCAGGAAAAGGAAAATATTGGCGACTTTGAGAGCCAGTCTGCAAATGTTGTTTCAAGAAATATAGCCGTGGCAAAGGTTGATTCTCTTTACGATCCGACTATTTCGGTCATTGTAGCAGTTTGTTTTCTTCTTTCCATTGGATTTGGGGCAAAATTTGTCATACAGGGAGAACTTTCGCTCGGTGAACTGATTTCTTTTACAACGTATTTGGGGCTGCTGGTCTGGCCGATGCTTGCTTTTGGCTGGCTGTTTAATATTCTTGAAAGAGGCCGCGCCTCCTATGAACGGATTTTGTCTTTACTTGCCGAAAAATCCGATTTGTATGAAAAACCGGATGCTTTGGATATTGTTCCAAGCGGAAATATTGAGTTCAGGCTGAACAGTTTTACTTATCCGGGAGAAGACAGTCCTGTTTTAAAGGATATTTATTTTCGTGTTAAAAGAGGAGAAACTGTTGGAATTGTCGGCCGGACGGGATCGGGGAAAACGACGCTGCTAAAACTGCTGCTTCGTGAGTTTGATGCGGAGGATGGAGAAATCCTTTTCGGCGGACGTTCCATTAAGGACTACAAACTCGGCAAACTTCGTGAAGCATTCGGCTATGTTCCCCAGGACCATTTTCTATTTTCAGCTACGATTCGGGAAAATATCACTTTTTCCTCACCCGGTATCGAGCACGAAAAAGCTTATGAAGCGGCCAAAGCGGCGAATATCCATGATGACATAATGCAATTTCCCGACAAATACGAAACGATGACCGGAGAACGGGGAGTTTCCTTGTCAGGAGGACAAAAACAAAGGGTATCCATCGCAAGGGCCCTGCTTCTGGATCCGGAGGTATTAGTACTCGATGATGCACTATCCGCTGTCGATGCTAAAACCGAAGAAGGGATTTTAAGGGTATTGCGGGAAAAGCGGCAAAATAAAACGACGATTATTACATCACACCGTTTAAGTTCAATTGCCCACGCTAATCTCATTTTAGTTCTTGCCGGGGGCACGATCGCCGAGAGAGGGACGCATGATGAACTGATTGAACTGGGAGGACTGTATAAAGATATGTTCGAACGGCAGCAATTGGAAGCACAAGTGGAGCAGGGAGGATGAACGGATGGAAGAAAGAACAGTGCAAACCGGACGGGAACAGCGAAAGGTTCTCCTGCGGCTGCTTTCCTATGCCGGTCCCCATAAAAAGGCGATTGCAGCGGCATTCCTGTTTCTTCTATTAACAACATTAGGGGAAATCAGCGGGCCGGTTTTAATAAAAATATTTATTGATGATTATTTAGCACCCCGGGATTTAAGATTTGCGCCGCTGTTTCTTCTGGGGGTGGCTTATGTGGGGATACAGGTGGCAAAGAGCATTTTCTCTTATGTTCAGCTATATAAATTTCAAGAAATTGCATTAAAGATTATTCATGATATCAGAGTAGAGATTTTTTCAAAGGTGCAGTCATTTGGACTCGCATTTTTCGATAAAACCCCCGCCGGCAGTATTATTTCCAGGGTGACCAATGACACGGAAGCCATTAAAGATATGTTTGTAACAGTTTTCGTTACGTTTATTCAGAGTGGTGTACTAATCCTGGGTATTATGGGAGCCATGTATTTTTTAAATGTAAAATTGGCGATCTTTTGTACTTTTATTTTCCCTGTGATTTTTGTAATTATTGCCGCTTATCGCAAATACAGCACGATTGTATATCATGACTTGCGGGAAAGACTGAGCCAGTTGAATACGAAGTTGAATGAATCGCTGCAGGGAATGAATATCATCCAGCATTTTCGTCAGGAGCATCGGCTCCGGAAAGAATTTCAGGATATCAATTCAAAGCATTATCAGGCAGGCATGAAAAATATTAAGATCGATGCCCTTCTGTTGCATCCGGCCACCAATCTGGTATATATTGCGGCGTTAGCTCTTGTTTTAGGTTATTTTGGCATCACATCGTTGAACAGTCCTGTGGAAATCGGTGTGCTTTATGCATTCGTAAATTATTTGGGCCGTTTTTTCAGGCCGGTTATGGACATGATGATGCATTTATCTTTGTATCAGCAAGCCATTGTTTCTGCTTCCAGAGTATTTGCCGTTATAGATAAGGAAGAATCTGCACCTGTTCAAACGGCCCAGGAAGAAGTCATTAAAGAGGGTGAAATTGAGTTTAAAAATGTGTATTTTTCTTATGATGGCAGAAAAGAGGTGTTGAAAAATATCTCCTTTACGGCCAAAAAAGGAGAAACGGTTGCCCTGGTTGGTCATACCGGAAGCGGAAAAAGTACAATTATTAATCTTTTAATGAGATTTTATGAATTTGAACGCGGAAAAATTTTAATAGATGGCAAATCTATTAAGAGTTATAGCAAAGACGAGTTGCGGAGGAAAATAGGACTCGTACTGCAGGATCCGTTTATCTTTTATGGCACAATAGCCGACAATATCCGGCTTTATAACACAGAACTTACGAACACTGACATTGAAAAAGCAGCAAAATTTGTGCAGGCTCATCAATTTATTGAAAATCTAAAAGACGGTTATGATCATCTTGTTTCTGAAAAAGGACTTACCCTGTCAAGCGGACAACGGCAGCTCGTTGCTTTTGCCCGGACGATGGCTCATAATCCGCAAATCCTTGTTCTTGATGAAGCGACGGCAAGTATTGATACGGAAACGGAGGAGGCCATTCATTCTGCGTTGGCAAAAATGCGGAAGGGCCGGACAACTATAGCGATTGCCCATCGTTTGTCAACCATTCAAGATGCTGATCAAATTCTTGTTCTTCATCATGGAAAGATTGTGGAACGGGGTACCCACCATCAATTATTGGCTGAGAAGGGATTGTATTATAAAATGTACCTGCTTCAAAACGATTTAAAGGAAAAACGGGAAGATCCCGTTTATTAGCGGGACAGGATGAAAAAAGGCCGGCTGTGGAAGAAAATCATCCTTCACAGGCCGCCTTTTTTTATCGGGAAATCCTGTCATTTGGATTACGGAGGAAATGGGAACAGGGGATTTATTTTATGCGGAACATTTTTTTGGGTTTTGTTTGTATATTGCGATGGTACTCATTTAAAAGGAGGTCAAGTTCCTGGCTGCGGGTGATGGCAGCACTGGAGCATAGTCCGTATTGTGCGGCAGTCTGAATTAATTCCGCTCTTTTTTTTTCAATTAGTAAAGCTAGTTCGTTTTTAGACACGGCTGCGATTCCTTTCAAATTAGTCTGCAAATAAAGATTTCTTAAATATTTGTGCGGAATGCAACAATGATATAGCATTCGAAAAAAATCTTAACTCATTATAACTAATATTGGGAATAAATACAAATTGATTTTAATATTAATAACAAATATGTCATTAATTTGATATTCGTGTGAGAGATACTTCTTAATTTATTCACAGTATGGAAAGGTTGCTTCTTGTTTTCAATCCTCCCGAAAATCAATATATTATTAATTTTGTCAATATTTTGCTAAAATTAAAGGAAATATATTTGCGGGAGTTGGTGGAATGACCGATCTCAATGTATTCATAGCGTTTGGAGCAGGATTTTTAAGTTTTATTTCGCCATGTTGTCTGCCTTTATATCCTGCTTTTTTATCGTACATTACGGGCATGTCAGTCGGAGCAATCAAAGATGAAAACGCGATGCTTCAGCGGAGAAGCCTTTTCCATACTCTGTTTTTTCTTCTGGGATTTTCGTTGATTTTTATTGCCCTCGGATTTGGGACCTCATTTATCGGAGAGTTTTTTATTCAATACAGGGATATGATTCGCCAGGTCGGGGCCATTTTTATTATTTTTTTTGGATTAATCATTGTCGGTTTGATCAAGCCGGAGTTTTTAATGAAGGAACGGAGATTTGAATTTAAGAACCGCCCTTCCGGTTATCTGGGGTCAGTGTTGATAGGGCTTGCTTTTGCCGCAGGCTGGACACCCTGCACCGGACCGATATTAATGGCCGTTATTGCTTTGGCAGCCACAAATCCCGGTTCCAGTTTAGTGTATATGTTAAGCTATACATTGGGATTTGCCCTTCCGTTCCTGCTGTTGTCTTTTTTTATAGGCAAATTGCAGTGGATTCGAAGGCATAATGTACTTATCATGAGAATTGGCGGTTTCATTATGATCTTGATGGGGATTTTGTTGTTTTTTGATTGGATGACAAAGATAATTGCTGTATTTTCTGGTCTTTTTGGAGGATTTACCGGTGTTTAAACGGACAGTTTCGTGTGCTGCTTAGGGGGTAATACCGGGAGTCTCAAATGCTGTGTAAAGGATGGTTTTATGTTTGTAATCATCGTTTCTTCAGCTTTTGCCGTAATCATGACGATTATTGTCATGATTATCCGCATTAAATCTGCCGGCAGGCCGGCATCATCTGCGAAAATTATTTTGCCTCCTTTATTTATGAGTACAGGGGGTCTGATGTTTATTTTTCCCGTTTTCCGTGTTTCTCCTGCGCAGATTGCGGAGGCGGTATTGGCGGGATTAATATTTTCATTGTTATTGATCAAAACCACTAAATTGGAAATACGCGAAAATGAAATCTTTTTGAAACGATCAAACACATTCCTGATTGTTTTAGCGGTTTTGGTTGTCATCAGACTTTTTGCAAAGCTTGTTCTAAGTAAATCTGTGGATCCGGGAGAGTTGGGCGGAATGTTTTGGATTTTGGCATTTTCCATGCTTGTCCCTTGGCGGATAATGATGTACAGGAAATTCCGGCGTCTTCGTCTTGAATTGCAAAAAACAGGCAAACTGCCTGTTTCTTAATTTATTAAAGATTTTATCATTCCTTCTTAAAGATATTAAATAGCTAATTTGCGTAAAAACGCTTAAACTTGACATAAAGTTCAAAATAACAAAATGAGCAGAATGACCAGTGTTTTATCTATCATTTTTTGTTCTCGTGACTGAAAACATTTGTTCAATAAAGCGTGACGACAGAGGTGCCTTGTTGAAAATGACGGGGCATCTTTTTTACTGCTTTGAGAGAAGATGGGTATATGGCCTGATATCGATGTTCATCTCTGATAACTTTTTTTTCAGAAAGCGGTGATCCCTTTTCGGTGTTGCAAGAATATAGCCCCTTATGACCAAGTCACGCGTGATTTTGTGGCATTGCTCTTGGAGTGCAAGCTTTCCGGTCATGCCTGCGACAGAGTTTTTCGCAGCATCGCGAAACAGTTTGGGAACGGGTCTTACTAAATCGTCCAGAAGTTCTTTTTCAGCAGGGCCCCAAAGATGGGCAGTCTTTTGTAAATAATATTCCTGCCAATCCATGTCTGATTTGCCGTCTGCTTTGGGGAGCTGTTTGAGGAATTTGCGAAACATAAAGTAGCCTCCGATCGCCATTAAAACAAGCATGAGGATGCTCCACACAATAATAAACAGTAAAAACCAGCCTTCAAGCATCTTTTATCACCTGCCGTTGCATTCAGAATATTTTTATAATATCTATTATACTTACAAAAAATAGAAATACAAATTTGTATGATTTCTGGTACTGGAAACAGTTGCCCGATGTTTTATTCGCAGTTTGTATTGATAGCCTGAAATTTTATTGTTATAATAATACTTGCTATTACGGGGCCGAATGGGGTACTGGTGTCCCCCGTGGTCTTCAAAACCATCTGAGACCAGCGTGACTGGTCTGCTGGGTTCGATTCCCAGGCGGTCCCGCCAGAACTTTAATATTGAATTTGAAACCGTACAGTGATTTTTCATTTGTACGGTTTTTTGCGTTTTTGGGAAATTTTTTATTCTGTCCCAATTCGTTGTGTTCTATTTAAAAATAATACCAGCCTTTTGCTTTGGTCTGTGAAATCAGCACAGGCACAACAACAGAGACGGCCTAAGCGCAGGTACATTGTTTCAGGGTTTTTTGCCCTGTTCGAACAGAGCAGTAATTGACGTACAAGAAGGCTGATAAGCGGTGGCTCATAAAGATGCTTTGTTTCCACTCATAGAAAATGGTAAACTGTAATTTTTTTATTAAAAGGAACAGAAAATTAGCAAAAAACTTCTCTAGTAGTTTTTATTGCTATTTTGTAAAATGAATCTCGAAATCTTCATCCGAAATTTTCCTTTATTTTCCAAGAAAGAGTTCCCAAGAAATTAAAAATTAAAGGAGGTCTTTTTATGGTGGAAAAAGTGGCTGTTCCTATGCCTTATACAGGAGAGGAGTACCTTGAGAGCATTCGAAACCAGGCCCGGGAAGTTTGGATTTACGGAGAAAAGGTTGATGATGTTACCACTCATCCCGCCTTCAGAAACTCGGCGCGAATGATTGCCCGAATGTATGATGCCTTGCATGATGATCAGGAAGCTTGCACATTGCTCACAGATACGGATACAGGAAACGGCGGTAAAACCCACCATTTTTTTAAAATCCCGAGAAGTGTTGATGATCTTGTGGCGAGCAGGGATGCAATTGCAGCCTGGTCGAGAAAATCATACGGCTGGATGGGCAGATCACCGGATTATAAGGCCAGTTTCCAAGTTACATTAGGGGCCAATCCGGATTATTGGGGTGAATACAATTCCAACGCCGTACGATTGTACAAGGAAATTCAGGAAAAATGTCTGTTTCTAAATCATGCCGGACTGAATCCTCCTGTTGACCGCCATCTGCCTCCGGATGAGGTAAGTGATGTGTTCCTTCATGTGGAAAAGGAGACGGATAAAGGACTTATTGTAAGCGGTGCCAAGATGGTTGCGACAGGCTCGGCTATTTCCCATTCCAATTTTGTTTTTCAATACGGTCCTTTGCCGATTAAAGCGAAAAAAGAATATGCTTTATTCGCCATTGTTCCGATGGATAACCCGGGAATTAAGTTGATTTGCCGGCCTTCTTATTCAATGACCGCTGAAGTCATGGGAACTCCGTTTGATTACCCGCTGTCAAGCCGTCTTGATGAAAATGATGCTGTTCTTATTTTTGATAAGGCGCTAATTCCATGGGAGAATGTTCTTTTATACGGTGATATTGAAAAATCAAATAATTTCATCCCAAGATCAGCATGGGTACAGCGCTTTACTTTTCACGGTTGTACAAGATTAGCTGTTAAACTGGATTTTATTGCAGGACTGCTGTTAAAAGCTGTAGAAGCAACCGGTGCCAAAGATTTCCGCGGTGTGCAGGCACAAGTCGGAGAAGTGATTGCCTGGAGAAATCTTTTCTGGGGTTTGACGGATGCAATGGCACGCAATCCGGAGCTGTGGCGTGAGGATATTGTTCTTCCGAATATGGAATATGCTTCGGCATACCGGGTGTTTGCAACCGTAGCATATCCGCGGATTAAAGAAATCATTGAACAAACAGTTGCAGGCGGACTCATTTATGTGAACTCCAGCGCTCTTGATTTTAAAAATCCGGAGATCAGGCCTTTAATTGACAAATTCTACCGCGGTTCAAACGGTTATGCAGCTATCGACAAGATGAAATTGATGAAATTGCTTTGGGATACAATCGGAACAGAATTTGGAGCAAGACATGAATTGTACGAAAGAAATTATGCCGGAAATCATGAAAATATCCGCATGGAGACACTATTCCATGCCATGGGTACGGGTCGGGTTGATGAAATGAAAGGATTCGCCGAGCAGTGCATGGCTGAATACGACTTAGACGGTTGGACTGTACCGGATTTAATCAATCCGGATGATATAAATTATTTCATAAAGAAAGATAAATAAGAGCCGGAACACGGACCTGCCGGGAGGAATGAATGATTTAACGCATCTGTTAGGTCTGTGAAAAAATCTCATCAGAGCCTTCAATACTTGCCTGTTTAAATTGATAGTTAAAGAGGCAGACAGGTGATATACTGGAAATAAATTCAAATAATATATGGAATTCCCTTAGGCTGAGGTGATATGATTGTCCATCGTCATCAGTGACGAAGTGAATGGCTTTGATGAGGTTCAACATATTTTTGAAAGTGGTCAAAATGTAGCAGCCTTTGCTGTTTTACGGGAGCAATTAATAAAGAATATTGGCCTGGACAGGGTGAAAGGTTTTCTTTTACGCTACGGATACGAATTGGGAGTTCATTCAGGAAAAAAAGCGCTGCAATTGGAACTGTCTTCTATAGAAGAATTAATCAGGCAAGGGCCGCAATTTCATTCATCCTATGGACATGTACAAGGGATTCTCTACCGGATTGAAATCGAATTAAACAATGAAAATCAGCCTTTTGCTGCCAGAGGGAACGGCGTTTGGAAAGGCTCTTTTGAAGGACTGGAGCATTTAAGCAGACTTGGAATTTCCCGCACTCCTGTTTGCTATACTTTGACAGGTTATATAAGCGGATATATGTCAACATTATGCCAAAACACGATTGTAGCCAGGGAAACCTCCTGTATCGCAATGGGAAATGATATGTGCACCTGGGAATTCAAACCCCTCGAAGAATGGGGAGAAGAAATTCACGGAGAATACAGTTATTACTTTGAATCTCCGATTATTCAAGAATTTGAATATACCTATGAACAGCTTCTTGAACAAAGAAATTATATGTATAAGGTCGCGAACCTTCATAAAAAATTGACAGATGCCATTACAAACGGCTGCAATCTGAAAATTGTTGCTGAAATTGCCAATGATGTAACGGGAATTCCAATCATTATCAGTGATATCAATTTTCAAACATTCGCCTATTGCGGATTGTCAGAATTGCAATTAGCCGGATATACAGAAGATGCCAGACCTTTCCTGACACAGACAATTAATGAAGACTTCCTTATTGCCAAAAAAAGGCTGCTCCACTGCAACAGTCATTACCGTTTAATAGCGCCAATTATGGTGAAGAAGAAAGTATACGGATACTGTACATTTATTTACTCAGAAAAAATGAGCGATTTGGAAAATGATTATATGTTTTTAGAAAGAATTGCCAATGCCTCGGCGTTATATTTGCTGAACGAAAAAACAAGTTTTGATGCCTCTGAAAGAATGAGGGGCCATTTTCTTGAACAATTGCTGGACAACCGGTTTTCTTCACGGACAGAAATTTTAAAACGCGGCCGCTTCATGAATATTGATTTAAGCCAAAAATTTGTTGTTGCTATCCTTGAAGCTTACAGTCATCATACCCCCTTGAAAGATGATCTTCTTATTCAGGAGCAACTTCCGGAGGCGGTAAACAAGTTTTTTCGCGGACAAGGACAAGAATTCCTGTCTGTACAAAGGCAAGGAAAGGTCGTTTTATTACTTCCTTTCACGAACCCGGACAATCATAGTGTCCTGCAAATGGCAGAGAGCCTTGTTGACTGTTTGCAAAAAAAATTTCCCGGCTGCCGGTTCAGAATCGGTATGAGCAGAGCCGGAGAAGAGATGCAAAACATTAACGATTACTATAAAGAAGCGTTAATTGCCTGCAGAATGACAAGCAAGAAAGCAGTTACCACCTATAATGAACTTGGAATTGTCGGAATTTTAATCAATTCCCATAATAAGCAGGCGATTCGGGCATATGCTGAAGAATTACTGGGTTGTCTATATAAAAATAAAGACGCTAAAATGAATGAATTGTTAAAAACATTATACTTTTTTCTTGCAAACGGGGGAAAACTGGAACATACCATGAAAGATATGTCCTTGTCCATGAGCGGGCTTTTGTACAGAATAAAAAAAATTGAGACGATGATCGGCAAGGATTTGCGCGATCCTATGGACAGCCATCAAGTTTTCCTTGCATTGCAGGCATTAGTATCAATTGGAGATTTGGAAATATATTAAAAGACTAATTTTCTGAAAATTTCGCAAATATGACAACCCTCGGTTTAATATACCTGTTCAAGTGACATGTCCAGAAAGGAAGCGTATTTTTAAAAATAATAAAAAATGGAGGAAGATGCGATGAATACCATTAAGGAACCTGTTTTTGATGTTGCCCAATTAGCCCATGTGGAGCTATTGTCCCCGAAGCCGGAGGAAACAGTAAAGTTCTTTACGGATATTCTGGGCATGAGCATTACCGCAACTTCGGGGCAATCTGTATATTTACGGGCGTATGAAGAAAATTACCGGAATTCATTAAAAATTACTGAATCGAAGGAAGCAGGTTTAGGACACGCGGCATGGCGGGTTATATCTCCGCAGGCACTCCGGCGCAGGGCCGAAACTGTCGCAGCAACCGGATTGGGCAAAGGCTGGATAGACGGTGATGAAGGCCATGGGGAAGCCTACCAATTTACAACGCCTGACGGTCACTTGATGGAGCTGTTTTATGACGTCGAATATTATGACGCAAAAGAAGATGAAAAATCAAAGCTGATTAATCGGACTACAAAAAGGCCAAACCGGGGAGTACCGGTGCGCCGACTAGATCACATTAATTTGTTTACAGCAGATCCGGGCGCCAATACCGATTTTATGATTGACGCTCTGGGATTCAGGCTGAGGGAGCAAATTCGTGATAATGGAAAGATTATCGGAAGCTGGATCAGTGTCTCCAACCTTGTTCATGAAATTGCCTTTATGCAGGAACCGAACCGGGAAAGTGGAAAAATTCATCATTTATGTTACTGGTATGGAGTTCCGCAAAATCTGTATGAGGTTTCAGAACTTTGCCGGGAAAATGACATTTTCATTGAAGTGCCTCCAAACAAACACGGAATCAGCCAGGCTTTCTGTATGTATGTCTATGAACCCGGCGGTAACAGGATCGAGTTGTTCGGTGATACAGGCTATTTAATTCTCGATCCGACATGGGAACCGGTTATTTGGGAAATGGAAGATGTTCCGGGCACCGGGGATACCTGGATCGGAACTGCGTTTCCGGAATCCTGGTGGGTGAGGGGAACCCCACTTTCTGCACCAAAAATTACTCAGTCATAAATTTCAAACCGGGGTGCTGACTAAGGTTATTTACACTATTTCAACATTGTCAATGTCGTCTTTGCTGTAGTCAGTTATTGTTACTTAGACTATGCTTTTGAAAAATGCTGTCCGTGACCGGAGTGTAACGAATTTTGTGAACTCTTCTTTTTCCGTGCGGCATTAATCCGGAAAATCCTTCATACCCGGGAAGAAGCTATTATAGATTCAAGCTCTCCCGGGTATGGAGCTAAAAGAGAGAATTCATCAATACACGATTTCGTTTATTTAAAACAGGTTTCTCTATGACATGAATCCGGGGTTGACCATAGGAATTCTTCTTTTTTACATAGAAACAAGCATCATGAACTG
>JANWJP010000183.1 GCA_025451895.1 Robertmurraya sp. | reverse complement strand
GGTGGAATTCAATGGCCAGCTTATACTTTTGACATTACAGGAGTGGTCAAATCTTTTTCGGACATTTTTGTATTGTCTACTTGACAGATGCATGCGCAACTCTTCATGAGGACATTTTCATCCGAAAAATCTCTCAAAATGTCTTCTTAACTCTTCATGAGGACATTTTCATCCGAAAAATCACTCAAAATGTCTTCATAAACCCCTCATAAAGACATTTTCATTCCAAAAATCGCCCAAATTGTCTCCTTAAACACTTCGCGGGGACATCTCCACCAAAATGGGCACGCAACACAAAAAACCTCTGCCGCACCATCAGCAGAGGTTTTCCCTATTCTATGATTAAACTTTGTGGCCGGTTTTACAGTCCGCTCACTATCCCAGCCCGGTTTTACAAGCATTCTGGTTTTAAAGAGAAATAATGATTTAATTACCCTTGATAAACCCAATTGACAAGATGGGTAAAATCTATCGGACGGACTTCCTTGGGGTTCCCTGTCGTACAGACATCCTCTCCGGCACTTTTCACAATAAAGGGTAGACTTTCCTCAAGTTCTTCCTTCTTAACGCCGGCCTCAGCCAATGTTTCCGGTATGTCTAACGCTCTGTTAAGATATTTGACCGCAGCAACGAGGCTGATAACCCCTTCCTCCGTTGTGGAGCAAGGCAATCCGAGCATGTCCGCAATTTGCGCATATCGCTTTGCGGCCGCAGAAATTGGCAGCGTTCCGTCACATAAACCTGCATTATATTGAATGACATATGGAAGAAGGATTGCATTGGCCCGTCCGTGCGATAAACGGAATCTTGCGCCGATGGCGTGAGCAAGGCTGTGATTAATTCCGAGCGCGGAATTATTAAAAGCTATTCCCGCCATACACGAGGCAACATGCATTTGGCCTCTTGCCTCCAGATCTTCGCCAAATCGATACGTTCTTAATAAATACTTAAAAACGGTTTTGATTGCTTTGGCTGCATAAATGTCAGTAAACTCGTTGGCTTTAGGCGTTACAAAGGCCTCAATGGCATGAGTCAGTACATCCATGCCCGTATCCGCCGTCACTGTCGGAGGAACGGTTTTTGTTAATTGCTGGTCCAAAATTGCTATGTCCGGGAGCATCTTTTCATCACTGAAAGGAATTTTAATATTATTTTTCGTATCCGTAATAACGGAATAAGAGGTAACCTCCGAACCGGTTCCACTCGTGGTTGGAACAGCAATAAATTTTGGACGTTTAAAATTCAGTTGCTCACTGATCTCATTAGCCATCAATAATATCGCTTTGGCCGCGTCAATAGGGGACCCGCCACCAACGGCAATAATGACATCCGGCCTGTCCTGCAGAAAAATTGCCAGCGCCTTTTTAATTGTATCAAGAGACGGGTTCGGCTCTACTTCATCAAAGATTGTGCAGGTAGTATGTTTTATATAACCCTTTATTTTTTCTGTCACGCCAAGTTTAACCATCATCTTGTCAGTGACAATACAAACCCTTTTTACATCAAGAGTGGATAAATATTCTAATGAATTGTTTCCGTAATAAATCCTTGGTTTAACAAAGAATGTTTTCATTCTGTGACCTCCGACTGTTTTTCTTTACGTCCATCTGCCAAGGAGAATACACACTGAAGATTTACAACCTTTAGCGGAGGTGATTAAATGAACACAGCAGCGGACATATACTGTTTGAAAAAAAGGGACAGATCTTAAATAACGCTGAAGTTCTCCGGAAAAAAGCAATGGTGCCTTTTTCCGCTTGTGCGAAGATTTCCACTAAGCCTGTTTCTGTTTCCAAGCCCATTTATATTCATTGGTTGAAGAGTTTCTGCCTCATATATATTCCGGCACAAACAGACTCCGGAGACCTGAACATACTTCCCGGGGAAAATCAGCCTGTCTTTATAAGCGTCCCCAAACCCAATTTGCATTGGATTGCGGAACTGCTGACAGGTGATGTTCCCGGGAATTGGCACGTACAACTATTTATCTGATTGACAGACCATCCACTAAAACGCATTTTCTTCTTCTGCAAAAGCTGCGGGCGGAGGTTAATCCCTCACCGGTGGGTCCTGCAATCGTAAAGGTTGTGTAGCCTTCGCCGCCAACGCCTATTCCTGCATAAGAAGGGCCGTTTTTTACAAAAATAGTCGTTTGAATGGCTTTGGCGAATTTTGTTAAATGGTCTACGTTTTTAGAGTGCATAACAGCAGTATGGCGGAAACCGTGCTCGACTTTGACAGCCAGTTCGATTGCCTGATCGACATTTTCCACTCTGACAATTGGAAGAACAGGCATCATTAATTCAGTGGTGACCAGCGGGTGGTCCCCGGGTACATCCATAATAACTACGCGGGTTCCTTCCGGAGCTTCAATGCCGATTTGCTTAAGAATATATGAAGCACTCTTGCCGACAAAATCTTTATTGGCATGGCCGGCTTTGACTACCAAATTAGTAAGTTCTTCAATTTTTTCCTTATCTGTTAATTGATAAGCCCCGTTTTTCTTCATATAGAAAACAAGGTAGTCTGCAACAGATTCCACAACAATGACTTCCTTTTCAGACGTGCAGGGAAGATTGTTGTCAAAGCTGCAGCCATCAATGATGTCCTTACCGGCCTTTTCAAGGTTTGCGGTTTCGTCAACAACTGCCGGCGGATTACCGGCACCGGCACCGATGGCTTTTTTCCCGGATGATAATACTGCTTTTACAACTCCGGGACCGCCTGTGGCCACAAGCATTTTAACATCCTTATGAGCCATCAACTTTTTGGACTGCTCCAGGGATGGCTGAATAACGGATGTTACCAGATTTTCAGGACCGCCGGCTTTCACTATCGCTTTATTGATCAACTCAATGCATAAGAGAGATGTTTTCCGGCTTGTCGGGTGAGGGCTGTATACAACAGAGTTTCCGGCTGCAATCATTCCGATGGAGTTATTAATAATCGTTTCTGTCGGATTAGTTGTCGGAGTTATTGCGCCAATCACTCCGTATGGAGAAAGCTCTACCAACGTTAAGCCGTCATCCCCGGAAAATGCATCTGTAACCAAATCCTCAATCCCCGGTGTTTTATTAGCAGCAAGGAGGTTTTTGGCGATTTTATCCTTCACATTTCCCATGCCCGTTTCTTCAACAGCCATACGGGCAAATGTTTCAGCATGATCCCGGCCGACTTGGCGGATGGCCTCAACAAGACGGCCGCGCTGTTCGAGACTGAGTTTTATCAGCTGCTTTTGTGCAACTACAGCAGCCGCAACCGCGTCATCCACATCCTCAAACAAACCATGGTTTCCATCTTGGGATTTCTTTTCGCCGGTCATTTCCTCCAGAATTTTTCTTACGATACTTTCAATCTTTTTTGCATCTACTGTCAACGGGACTCCCCTCTTTCCTGTTCGAATACTTTTAATGCTTCCGATGCAATGACCATATCTTCTGCAACTGTTCCGCCGCTAACCCCGATTCCGCCGATAATTTCAGCACCGGCCTTTAAAGGGTATCCTCCACCAAAGGTAACAATCCTGTTTTGATTAGATAGTTGAATTCCGTACAACTCTTTACCCGGTTGAATGGCAGGAACAAGTTCATGAGTTGCCATTTTCAGAGCCACTGCTGTAAAAGCTTTATTGGAAGAAATGTCTATACTTGCCAAAAGGGAATTTTCCATCCGATGCAGTAAAACTAAATTTCCTCCCGGATCCACTACTGAAAAGACAATAGGAACTCCGATTTCCTTTGCTTTGGCTTCAGCCGCTTTTGCCATCTTACAAGCAAGTTCCAGTGTCAGATCGGGGACACCTCCGGTTTCTGCGGCTAATGTCTCCAAAACCTTATCCTTGACGGTTTTTACAAGTGTATAATGGGCTTCTGCTCTGGCAAGCATAAAAATCGTATCCGACAGCCGGTTGACATATTGGATAATCTCTTTCCGCACCGGAGTTGCTCTATTAAGTTCAACTATTAATCTTTCAGCCCTTCTGACGATAGAACGGGCAAGGTGGAGCTGCGCGGAAGCCGTTGTTTCTCCGGGGATGATAAATTCATGGAGAGGGCCGAGACGTTTATCCAGGTCATCGATAATACTCTCAAATCGGGCAATATCCTCTGTGGTGATCCTGTTTTTCAGCATGTTTTTTCCTTTATCATCACTGGCCAGTTCCGCACCGACAACAAAGATTTGTTTTTGGATGCTGTAAATAATCTCTTTCAATTCTTCGTTCTCAATCAGGGAACGGGCGACCCCCAGAGCAGCATTGGCTTCGTCCAATGTGCCGTAACAGGATACTTTCAGGCTGTCCTTAGGAATCTTGCTTCCGCCGAGAAGTCTGGTTTCACCGGTGTCGCCTTTTCTTGTATAGACTGCCAAATGATGCACCCCCTTTATTCGCTGTATTCCATTGAATCGATAATGCCGACGATAGCCGAATCAATGGATATTTCAGAGGTCCCAAATACATATTTTGCCGGTTCTCCTGTAGTAACCAGAACGTGTTCTCCCACACCGGCCCCGACAGAATCAACAGAGACCTCCAAATCATCGAGTTTTTCTCCGTTCGGTTTCATTTTTTGCACGATGAGAAGTTTGTGACCTACCAAATCATCACTCTTTCGGGTAGCTACAACACTTCCGACTACGATGCCAACATACACTTCTATCACCTGCCCTTGTTATTCCTGAATGATTTTTACGCCGTAATCCTTAGCTGTTTCAAGAGCAAGAGGGCTGAGAATCGTTGTATGTGAAACTTTCAAATTCATTTGATTCTGTTTGGCTTGAATAATATCTGCCCTTGTTAAAACTTTCTTCTTGAAAACATGGACATTTTTCGGTATTCCCGTTAACGGTTCTTTCGTTTTTCTCGAAAAAGTAAAAACTCTTTCCTGAACCGCCTTATACAGATCTTTTGCATCGACAAGGGTGATTCCATATTGTTTTAAATTATCAAGATGATCATCCATCTTCGCCAGGTAAGCCCCGGGGGCCTTGTTCAGCCCTATTTGTTTTCTTACCGGGTCCTGCAAATCGCAGGCATTTTTGGCAGCGATGAACGGTACACCGCTCATAATAATGTGGGAAGCCAAATTGGTTGTCAGACTGTCTGCTATCCCCAAAGAAATTTTTACCGCTGTATTTAATGTAAGTGTCGGAATGATGAATGCACCAATTCCTTCATAAAATTGCCTTAATCCTTTAACATCTTTTTCGAGATATATTTCTGAAATCTCCAGCTTATTTTTTATAAATTGAGGTGTCAGAACGTACTCAGCGCTGCGTGACAGCACAACCTTCAGGTCCCAGCCATCATCCTTCAGAAGCTTCACCTGCTCAAGAGCGTCTGTAAAACCGCCCGCACCGCCGGTAAAGACAACAGTAGCTTTTTTCAACTTGCTTTCAAGCCGGCTGAGCACTTCTTCCACGATGCTGTTAATTAGAGCATCCGCATTCAATTCTTTTCACCTCATTTCAAACTATTTAACGCAATGCCTAACGGGGTGATTAACAGCGGATGGGCAGGCTTAATGATATTGACACCGATTTCCTTTTGAAAAACAGTTTCAAACTCATCAAAACAGCTGGCACCGCCAACCACATAAATGGTATCCACATCATGACCGTTAATATGGCGCTTCACAATGGAGGCCATTTTTTCGACAACAGGTTTGATAACTGGAAAGACTTCCCTTTGTCTCGTCCGATCTCTTTTAAGTGTTTCAGCTTCCTCGAAAGGAATCTTATAATTCCCGGCAAGAACCAGGCTCATATGGGTGCCGCCTGTTGGTTCATCAGCGGTGTAAATCACTTTTCCGTTTCGCAAAATGCTGATTCCCGTTGTGCCTCCGCCCACATCAACAACAGCACCATCGGTTATTCCAAGAACTGATGCCGCAGCTGTGGGTTCATCAATTATTTCCGTCACATCCATATCAGCGGATTCAACAACATTAGACATGGCTTTCATATTGCCGCCAATCGTCCCCGGCGGTACAGCAGTCGCTGCGCGTGTCAACGTAATCCCAAGCATTTCTTCAAGCTGGGATTTTAGTTTTCTTACGATTTGAACTGCCCCGACATAATCGACAATAAGACCGTCCTTTATGACGGAGCCCGGATGACTGACCCCCGCAACGGGATTTCCGTCTTCATCGACAACTGACAGAACAATATTAGCCGTTCCGAGGTCGACCCCGACTCTTAAATCACCTTTATATTCATTGATTCGCTGTTCTTCAATTAAATTAGCAAAATTGTTGATTAGATTGTTTACACTTTTCAGATCTATAGACATGGTTATCTTAGCCTTTCCGTAATATTCCCTGTTCATGATTCCCGGCAGCTGTACTGATGTTTTTCTGCCGCTAAGGATTGCCATAAAAGATTTCCCCGATACCTTGCTTGCAATCTCCGGCCTCCCGTTTAAGGAAACAAAAGGCTGCGCCTCAAGGATTTGCAGCCTTTTGATGACTTCCCCGACGATCATTCCCATAACTGCACTTCTTTAGCCGGTTAGAACTCACAAAGCCCTTTATTAATCGGCTTTCACTTTCGGCAAAATCATTTCCACTTCAGTATGCGGTCTCGGGATGACATGTACAGACACAACTTTTCCGACTCTTTCGGCTGCTGCCGCTCCTGCATCCACTGCGGCCTTGACTGCGCCTACATCGCCGCGGACCATGACTGTTACCAATCCGGACCCGATTTGCTCTTTACCGACTAATGTAACATTGGCTGCTTTTGTCATCGCATCCGCAGCTTCAATGGCTCCAACCAAGCCTTTTGTTTCGATCATTCCTAATGCTCCGTTCATTTATTTGCCCTCCTTTATGGTTTGTAATGGATACAGAGAATATGTTTTTCACCTTTTCTGCGCGGACATGCCGGATCTCCGCAAAGATTGCATACTTCCCTGTCCTTTTCTATCTCTTTTGTTTCAGGTTCAGATTCCGTCATATCTTTTTCTTCCATTGCAGTGGAGTCGTCCGTTCCCGTTCCTTCCTTGACTGATTCTTCACCTTTTCCGGCTGCCGCCGTTAACAAATCCTCTTGAAAAGATTCATTGTCATCCTTTTGGTCATCATCTTCCGGTTCCTCTTCAGCAAGCAATTCACTGTTGTCAGGTTCCGGTTCAGAAACCGCCGCTTCTTCACTTTCCGGAACATCCTGTTCTGCGTTATCCGATGAAGAAACAGACTCCTGTTCAGGTTCAAACGGCTCCTGTTCCTGTTCCCCTGATACATCCTCAGATGACTCCTCTGATGCCTCAGAATCCGGTACATCAGTTTCTGCGGTTTCTTCCTCCGCTTGTTCCGGTTTCTCATCATCTGAAACATCTTCAGAGTTTTGCGGTTCTTCATCTTTTTGTTTTCCCGCCCCTACCGTTTCTTCGGAGAAAATTATTTTCTCAATACCGGATGCCGGGCGCGGAATAATATGCTTGCTGACAACCGTGCCGACTCTGGATGCTGCTGCAGCGGCTGCTTCTATGGCTGCTTTGACAGCTCCCACATCTCCCTGCACTTTCACTGTGACCATACCGCCGCCTCTGGCCAGTTCATAGCCAACCAGTTCCACGTTCGCTGATTTTACTGCGGCGTCAGCAGCTTCAACAGCGGCAGTCAGACCTCTTGTTTCTATCAGCCCTATCGCCTGCATGTTCTACCGTTCACCTCCTGAAGGATTCAACCTCTCAAGTATTTTAATGACAATCGTCACGATTTCAGCAATTTCTTCCTGCGTTAAAATATCTTCTTGGCCGGCTCCAGTTACTCGCAGTTCAGTCTTTTGAGGCTGCTCTTCCGGAACGGTAATTTCTGCTTCCCTTTCCTCGAAAGATTTAAAAGGAATGCCTTTTACGAGCCTTGCCGCATTGGCTCCGAGAATACCCTGCTGATAGTTATTTTTTAGATCTATTTGAAAGAGAGGTTCTTCCTTTTCAAGCTTTGAATAATGTAAAACAATGTGATCATTGTTTCCGACCCCGATTCCTACGCTGAGACGGGAATCCAGTGCAGCCTGATAACCGAGTTCAACAGCAGACTGCTCTTCTTTTTTTTTGAGAAAATAGGGAATGCCTTCTTCTTCTATCCCGTACAACAAATGATTAAATAAAGAGGAGTCATTCAGCACGGAACTATAATAAACATGGATAGACGGTATTTCATTTCCATGGTTTATCGTCACCGAACTCCTCCCCCTTCTTCAAGCGCCAATATTAAACCTGTTGCAACGGCATTACGCGGACCTTCAACTCCTCTGATATTTCCCCGTCCGGCAACAACACCGTACTGGGACAGGGCATCAGTTACTAATTGCGGGATTTCGAAATCCAATGCCGAGCCCCCCACCAAGACAACAAATTCTATATCGCGGATATTGCCTGTCAGGGAAACCCTGCTTAACGAACGTAATGCATTCGTAACAAATACCCTTTCTTTTGCTGACTTTCTTACCAGCTTGATCTTTTCTACAGAGTGATCGCCGGGTACAGGAATCATGGCACCTTCTTTTAAAATGACAACTCTGGCAAAAACATGGGGTTCCAATGGTTTTTCAAAAAATTCCACAGTTCCGTCCTCATGCCGGATATGAAATAAACTTTCCACTTTGGCAAGCGGATATTTTTTAATATCTTCGGCCAGACCGAGATCATCGAGGCCAAGTTCAGAATTGATCAGCATCGTCACCATATCACCGGCTCCGGCCAAGTGAATGGAAACAATTTTTCCGGAACTGGTCATAATGGAAGCATCTGTAGAACCGGCGCCCATGTCGACAATAGCGATAGGGGTGTTTGTTCCCGGCGTGGACAGCGCTCCGCGGACCGCCATGTCAGCTTCAACACCGCCAACTTCCACCTTGGCTTTAATTTGCGAACGAAGTTCATCAGCAATGATTTGCATTTGCAATTTGTCCGCTTTAACCATTGCTGCGATTCCGACCGCATTTTCCATCGAGAATTCCTCAGCCAGACCGCCTTTTACTTTTTGCGGATTAAAGGTGTTAACAGCTAATAAATCCTGAATTTTAATATCATGAGGAGACTGTTCCGTAAGCCCGGACATCACTTGTCTCACCCGTTCAAGCATGCCCCCGGCATTTGTTCCCGGCTCGCCTTTAATATCTTCAATCGGTGCACATATATTTAAGGCCGACATCAGCTTCTCGGCTCCTTCATCCACGTCAACTGTTGCTTTTTTCTTACCCAGGATATGGATTTTCCCTGCCGGAATTTTTCTGGCCTGAACATCCCCCTTTGGAGTTTTAATCACAACAGCCGAACGGTTGCCGATCAGCGCCCGTGCAATAGGTACAATCAATTTTGTTTCTTCTGCGCTCAATTCAAAAACAGTTGCAATACCGTACGGGTTTGAAAGCACTTCGACTACCCCGCCCGGCGGTGCAACTTCTATGGCTGCCTTCATGCCGACAGGAACTTTTTCCAGTAAACTTACTTCATCGATAATGGGGATTTTCTTCTCCAAACGGTTATTAATTAATACCCCGTCATCTTTTTGGACAATCGCACCATTAATTTTTTTCCCATGTTGAACTGCCCTGTTAATTAATTGAGCAGCGATTTCAAAGTCTACTTCTCTTCCTATCAGTACAAGATAATCCTCTTCAGGATCAGCCTTTTCCAAATCATGTATATCGATGGTTTTTCCAATGCCTAAGCCCAGACCCCCGGGAGTCGAGGGGTTGTGGCCAATCATCGTCGATTCTGTAATGATCGTTTCTGTGATGGTTTCCATGGCCACATCCCCGATAACAGGAGCTGCTTCATTTATGCGGACAAGATCCAAATCGTCAATGGTTTTGCCGATTTTGGACAGAGCTTGTCTTATGGCGGCAAGGACACCATGGATATTTTGCCGAGTACCTTTTATTCCCGTTGTGTTCACATAATCGCTTGTTAAGAATGTAATCTCATTATTATCTGATACATTCGCAATAGCGACTTCTGTTGTGGCATTCCCAATATCCACTCCTGCGACCAATTTCATTGATTTAACCTCCTGGATTACTCCCTTCAGGGCCTAGTCTTCTCTTAAGCGACCCCTCTTTTCATATACATCTGCTGCCTCACGGATTAATTTTCCGGTCTTTACAGCGTTATATTGTGTTTCCAATTCTTCAGCAATAGCAAGTAATTCTTCTTTTGTAGAACGGTGCGGCCGCAAAGCATTATAAATTTCCAGTATCCGTTCATCCGGAACAGAAATAAGTTCGGATGCTCTGCGGAAGTTTTCCGCCAGCGGTTTTCTTCCCATGGATTCCGCTACCTGCGCCTGAAGACGCAATGTTTCCGGAGCAATCCGTACGTCTTGCGGTGTTACTGTACCATCCAATACTCCTTTCAGAGTAATTTCATCCAAAGTTTTATTCGTAGGCGTTCTCAAAAGGTCAGGTCTTTTTTCACCTAATGGATAGTCGCTCCTATCCACCTTAGCCGGGCCATTACAATTGGAATCTGTATTTTGTGCAGGCATTTTCCCCATGGAGGACATAACTTCTTTAACGATTTGTTCTATAAGTTGTTGATTCATTCCATTCACCTCCGCTTAATAGAAAGTAACTTTTAATTCTGCCGGTTTTTTTCTCCGATCCACATGCTCGGTTTCTTTGATATGAAGCAACGCAGCGATCGCCTGATACTTTGGCCGGGCCATTTGGTCATTTCTTGTCGGTACAGGGTTTGGTGATTCCCCCTTGGCATATTTTGCTGCGTTCTTACCAATTGCCCGGTAAGTGTCCGCATCCAATAACGGAGCTTGTGGGAATAGCTCAAGGTTTGACAGCGGCGGCAAATCCTTCTGATGAATAACTGTCGTACCCTTTGACTGGATTCCGACTCCGATCCCGGATCCGCTCAGTTTTGCAGCCTGGTGCGCCACAAATCCCACGTCAGATGTATGGTAGACACGGATTACCCGTGCTGTAAGTCCTTCTTCCTCGATTCCGGCAATCACTTCTCTAAGCACGATCTCATGGGGCACACCAACTATTGTTTTAGTTTGATATTTTCCGAAGGCAGCTGCAACCGCAACAACCACTTCGTCTTTTCTTGTCCCCTGTGCTGCAGGACCAACCTCTTCCAGTTTTAACCCTTTAGCTGAATCCGCTTGCATTGTTTGTGTTGGTGCCTCGGATGCCGGTGGATTATTTTCATCTGCTTTGAAGCTGTTTAATACTTCTTCAATAACTTCACGTATCAATTTTTCATTAATAGCCATTCAGGTTACACCCCTTTCAGTGTTATTGAATATCTTCAGGCCGAATAGCATTCGGAATATTTTTGATTTCTTCCCATCTTTCATCACTGATGCGATAACCTGTTCCCGGACCTTGATAGTCGTTGATATCATTAACGGCGCTGATAACATTCCAGTTCTCATCAATGATGGCGGATGTTTGCAAATAGTCTCCGGAAATACGTTGTTTTAACAGATTAAGAACCCGCTCGGCAATGTCTTCAAAGCCGCCTTTAGCCAGTGCCTTTACAACATCAATGCCTGTTACTCCCCGTTTCATCAGGTCATCAGCTGCTCTTAAGTCTTCAACAACGTTCCGATCCGGCATATCCTTACTTCCGTGAGCATATGTTGCTGCTTCCACTTCCTCATCTGTGATCGGCGGAAGTCCAAGTCCTTCAAATACAGCCTGGATAGCTCTTGCCGCTTTGTTTCTGATGGCAATGACTTCTTCTTCCGTTACAGGGCGCAATCCGCCGTCTACTTTGAGGTCGCGCTGGAGAACGTTGTAATCATCAAAGTCTTCCGCGTCAAAGTTAGATCCTGCGAACATATTGTCATAGTTTGGTGATGAACTGTATCCGGAGAAGATAAAGTCTGTGCCCGGAAGCATTTGCATCAATGTACGTGCTGTTCTTCTGATATCAGAGTGAGAGAATGTCTGGTCATTACCGGAAGCAACTTCCATATCAAGCATGGTTGTAAACAAGTTTTCAGCCAGCACGGCACGAATACCTGACGGAACTCCTCCCGGAACCCCTATACAACTGATTGAACCGTTTTGCAGACCTTGAGAACCTGAACCTTTTGCAATCAGTACGCAGCGTGCTTCCAGATAAAGCATGGATTTGCCCTCTGCATAACCCATTTGCACTTCTGAACCGGTTCCTGAAGTGAAACGCATCTTCAGTCCGCGGGATGCGTAAGCGGATGCAAGGAAAGTTTTTGAATACGGAGTGTCGTCCCCGTCTACAAACACAGGCTCTGTTCCGTAAATGGAAACAGTTTCCGCATAAGCAGTAAGACCTCTCATACCCATGTTTAACTCTGTTGCTTCTTCAACAGCGCATTGGGTTAAAGTTCCGCCGCGTCCCGTTTGTGAACCTACCAAAAGGGAGATTGCATTCAGCGGGGCATAACGTAAAATACCCACTGTTGTTTCCTGTTCATCAAAACCGCGGACAGCCGCTTCAGCTGCATCAGCTGCAATTTGCACCGGGTTATCTTTTACGTTCGTTACGTGACATTGGTTTGAAGGAGTTTTTCTTGATCTCATTTTTTGCAGAGCCATCATCATCTCTACAACATTCATGTCGTTGACAATTTCACACATTTTTGCCGGTGTGATAGCCGTGGTTAACGGTACAATTTTTTCCCGCGGTACATTAATGTCAACAAGCATTTTTGCAAGCTCTATGGATGGGATAGCCATCGCTTCTTCCGCTTTTTCTCTATTGATTGCATAATCAGCAATAAATGTATCAATAAAATCAAATTGATCTCTTGTTTTTCCGTCCATTTCAACAATTACGCCGTTTTCGATCTTAATGCTTGGTTTAGGGTCATTTGGACCGTCCATTGCGATTAAGCCCACTTCTGGCCATTCAGCTACGAAACCGTCCTGGTTTACCGGTCGTTGTGCTAATACTTGAAAACGTTTGGATTTCATGAATTTCCCTCCTTATTATTAAATGTAAGGAACTTTGTCAGTCTTAGGTTCGCTTCCGAGAGTTCCCAACAATTTAATTCCCACTTCTCTTGCTGCGATAAGCGCCTGACGGACAGCTCCGGAATCACCTTTGAATGTTAAAATTACCTCGTTGGTAAAGCTTGTGCCACCTGCAGGAGAACTGTAGCTGATTACCTCCACATTTGCAGCCTTTACCGCGGTATCGGCGATAACTACACCAATTGCCGCCGGAGCACCAACTGTCAATCCGAAAGATTTTCCTACCGTTGCTCCGAATGCTTTTTCGCAAGCATAGCTGGCGCGGGCGGTATATTGGAATTCAAGATGGCCGGCTTCGTTTCCGTAAACATCGCCAAATGTGCGCTCTAATTCTTTAAGAGCCACTTCAACAGCACGACGGGCATCGGCAACATCTTCAGCACCAAAGATAATTAAGGAACCGTGTCCAGCTCCGCCTTTTGTATCACGGGGAAGTTCAATCGCTAAAATTTCTGTATTCGTTGCCTTAACTGCTTCATCAGCAGCCATGATTTGCGGTCCTGCACCTGTGCGGCCGCCGATAATTCCAATAGAACGATACTTTTTATCTAATTTCATTGCTTCATGTAAAGCAGAGTCAACATTTGCAATAACCAAACCTACTGTATCACCAATGCCCACTCCGACAAATTCTGTTAAATCGCAGAATGACTTCTTTTCCACTTTCGGCGCGTCTTCACACTTTGGCTGTTCCACTTTTTTCATTACTTCTTCCATGATTTTATCGATTAATTGTTCTTTCATGGTTCAGCACCTCCATTTAATTATTCTTGAACAAGCTTAGGTAAAATGCCTTCAACTTCAGTATGAGGTCTTGGAATAACATGGATGGATACAACTTCTCCGACTTTTTCCGCTGCAGCAGCTCCGGCATCAGTAGCAGCTTTTACTGCTCCAACATCGCCGCGGACCATAACAGTGACAAGACCGGAACCGATTTTTTCGTAACCGATCAAAGTGACATTTGCTGCTTTTACCATTGCGTCAGCAGCTTCAATGGCCCCGACTAATCCTTTGGTTTCGACCATGCCTAATGCTTCTTTAATCATGAAGAATGCCTCCTCTAATGTTTTGTGCGCACAGGTTCAGTAGCTGATGAATGTTCTTCTACCTCCTTGACACGCCTGTAAATATAAATTTATCTAATTCTTGTAAATAGTTCTCAATATGTTTTTGTTTAGTTAGGATAAAATTTTGTTCTATTTTCCTCTAAAAATGATATTTTTTTGCAAACGTTTTCAAAGTTTCGGGTTATTAGATTGGAAATGATACTTTTTTGTCCACTTTATGCAAAAAATTGTTATGTCGGAAAATTATGCCTATTGTAAAAACAGCCGGCGCAAATAAAAAAAGCTGTTTCACGGAGGAGTAATATTTTCCGCGTAACAGCAAGCCATTTTATATATACCAATTTCCGTTCAATATTTTATAATTCTTTCTTAACAGCAAACGCTCTTTTTTATTACGTTTTCCTTTTTTCTTCCGATATTCAGACGGTGTCATCCCCGTCACCTTTTTAAAGACTTTGCTGAAATAATTGGCTTCTTTATAATTCAATTCCATTGCAATGTTCAAAACGGGCAAATCCGTATTTTCAAGAAGATCTTTTGCTTTTTCGACTTTTCTTTCCATAACATAACTGACAAAGTTTATTTTTAATTCCTTTTTAAATAATTTGCTCAGGTAAAACGGGCTTAAATGGACATAAGCCGCAGCCTCTTCCAGTGTCACTCCGTTTTTGTAGTTCTTTTCTATGTAATTTAAAACGGATTGGATTATTTTTTTGTCCTGAACAAATTTCTGATTTTCTTCAATCTCCATAAAAATTTCCTCTATAATTGCAAGCAACTCTTCTTCAAAATTAAACAGATTGATTCGTGCTGCTTTCCCCTGCCAATTTAAAGTTTTCGCAATGGAAAGCTGTTTTTTATCAGTGACCTGCTGTAAGCCTGTAAAAATTAATTCCGCAGTTTCCCGCAGTCTCCTTTTATCATACCTGTAAAAAAGGGCAGTCTCCGCAGCAACAGTTTTTCCGTACTCCTTCGCTTTTTTATAATTCTCTTGAAAAACATATTCCAAAAGGCGGACAAGCAACATTTCAATCGTTCTTCTATGATCGTGGTCAGGCAAATATTTTTTTACCATTGACAAAATATCTTCAGGGCGGGCCGGTTTCATCAAGCTGTCATCAGCTCCTGCCGCAAGCGCCTCCGAAACAAGTTGTGATGATGCATAATCATGGAGCAGCACAATGCTGTTATTTTTGGCGATTCTTTTCATATCTTTAACTAAGCCGCTTACTTCTGCACCGGGAACCGTCGTATCCAATAACACCAAATCCGGGTTAAAGGAGGCGCACTTTTCCAGAGCCGATTTCCCTGAAGCTGCTTCCTCAATCATTCCAATCTCTGCATGATTTTTCAGGATCGTTTTCAGGGTTTCTCTCACAAGATACTCATCATCAACAAGAAGAACTTTATACACTATGAGATGCTCCCTCTGCTTTTTTTGGAATTCTCATGCTGACAGTTGTCCCCCCTTTTTTATTTCCGGAAATTTTTATCTTGTAATCACTTCCAAAATGAGAAGTTAAGATTTTGTTTACATGCTTTAAATCAATCCCTTTAGGCTGCCCGATACCGGCGCTATTCTGATGATCACTAAAAATTTCCGCAATTTTTTCATTTGAAATGCCCACACCGTTATCAGTCACCGTAAGTACTAAGTCATCCCCTTCGCCAGTTCCGGTTACCTCAATCATTCCTTTTTCTTCCATCGGTTCTATTCCGTGTATTATGGCATTATCAATAAGGGATTGAAGAGTCATCGGGGGTATTTTTACATCATAAAATTCCTCCGGGATTTCCACCGAGACATTCAACCTGTCTCCAAGTCTTAAATGCTGCAATTTTAAGTAATTCCTAATATATGAAATTTCTTTATTTAAAGAAACGAGATTTCTGTTGTTTGTGAGGACATATCTCATAATTTCCGTAAGAGTCATAATGATATCCTGCGTCTTTTCGGCGCTTTCCATAATCGCCATACAGGCCATCGTATTCAAAACATTAAAAAAGAATGTGGGATTAATTAACATTTGCAGACTTTGAATTTGTTTTTCAGAAAGGGCTTTCTCCAATTCGGATTTTTTTTTCATTTTTTGAATGAGTTGTTCATTCTGCTGAATCAATTCTTCCTGGGCATATTTCACAATTTCTTTTTCATATAGATTATTGATTACATGAAACATCATATCTGCTGCTGCTTTGATTTTTTGGAAGGATATTACCGGAATTTTGACATACTCTTCTTTTAATTGCGGATCGGTCAACAGTTGAGGGGTTTGTTTGACGATCGAATCGAGTTCCCTCTCTTCATCATCATGAATTTTCACCTGCCCGACCAACATGGAGCCCAGCAACTGTCCCTTAACAATGATGGGAACTGCAAAATCAACAAGGCCCGCATGGCATCGGTATATATAGGAAGTTCCTCTTCTTGCAGCTTCGAGTCCTCCGTAAGCATCACATTTATAACATATATCAACATGTTGGGGATTACTGCGGACCAAATTGCAAAAAGGGGAAAAATTGCTGTATTTTGTAATCGGATTACCGCGAAAATCTACGGTAATTGCCGCAAGTCCCGTGGCCTCTGCATATGCATCTTGAATTTTCTGTAAAAGATCTATATCAATAATATCCTGCAAATTCAAAAAGAATCAGCTCACTTTACGTCGTTATTTACAGCATTTGAAACGAAAAAACCTATTCAATTTATCTCTCACAAAAACTTCATAATATTATTTTAAAATAATAAAACTTTTTTCGCAATTAGTTCATAAACTCTTAACTTTCTTTTCTGCGCCAGGAAATAGTTGGCTGAGTACTCAAAAACAACCGAATCTAAAGCGAATCGGGAGAATCATTCAGATTCGCGGAAATAACAGATTATTATCGGTTTTAAAGACAATGACGGCATTTTTTCACATGGTTTTGATCCCCAATTATAAAAAATGCTGTGTTTAAGGACAATGTTGGTTTTGATATACTTTGTTGATAGGAGTGAAAGGCACAAAGACCATTAACGGAAAACAACAACCAAATTTAACATAGCAAAAAAAAACAGTGCTTCCGGCTGAAAAATCAAAGCCGGATTAGCACCGTTTTATTATTCTCATCAATAATACTCGTAAAATTGACCGGTAATTTTCTAATCAAAAAGTTTTCGCCAAACACTCATGTCAAAATTAAACAGGGATTTCGGAGAACAGGGCAGTTTTTAATATATTAGTTTGACACCAGCACACCGGCGGTCACTCTGACCACATCTCTGGCAATCATTACTTCTTCATTAGTCGGAATGATCATTACTTTAACACAGGAATCAGGATAGCTGATTACCATTTCTTCTCCGCGGGTCTCATTTAATTCCGGATCCCATTTTACTCCCATGAATTCAAGACCATTAAGAACTTTGGAACGGATCAGCGGACTGTTTTCACCAATTCCCGCCGTGAAAATAATGCCATCGACTCCGCCCATTCTTGCAGCATAGGCGCCAATATATTGATGGATTCTGTTAGAGAATACCTCTAAAGCAAGGTTTGCACGCTTGTCCCCTTCTTTTGCCTTTAACTCGATATCGCGAAGATCGCTTGAAAAGCCGGATAATCCAAGAAGACCGCTCTCTTTGTTTAAAACCGTCAATACTTCATCAGCGCTTTTGCCTGTTTTCTCCATAATAAACGGAATAATGGCAGGGTCAACGCTTCCTGAACGAGTTCCCATTACGACACCCTCAAGCGGCGTAAAGCCCATGGAGGTATCAACCGATTTCCCTTTGTAAACAGCTGCAATACTTGCACCATTCCCCAAATGACATGAAATTAAGCGTAACTCTTCAATAGGTTTACCGATAATTTCTGCAGCTCTCAAAGAAACATATTTATGGGAAGTACCGTGGAAGCCATACTTGCGGATACCGTATTTTTTGTAATATTCGTATGGCAGGGCATATAGATAGGAGCTTTCAGGCATAGTTTGATGGAACGCTGTATCAAAAACCATTACAGCAGGGGTATTGCCCAATACCTTTTGGAAGGCTCTGATTCCCGACAGATTGGCAGGATTATGAAGCGGAGCCAGTTCCGACAAGGGCTCTAATTTTTCCAGCGCTTCCTCCGTCACAATTGCCGAGTCTCTGAAAATTTCGCCGCCATGGGCAACCCGATGCCCCACACCGTCAATTTCATCAAAAGAATCAATAATCTTGTACTCAATCAGCTTTTTAAGGAGAATTTGAACTGCTGCTTCATGGTTGGGGATATCTTTTACTTCCGTTTTCTTTTCTCCTTGAACCGTGATTGAAAAAATTGAATCATTCAAGCCGATACGCTCAACGATTCCTTTGGTAATAACCGACTCGCTCGGCATTTCAATCAATTGAAACTTCAACGACGAACTGCCTGCATTAATCGCCATTATTTTCGACATACGCTTCTCCTCATTTCCTAAGACTTTATGTGAAAAAAATACTGGTATTAGAAGGGAGGCACAGAAATTAACCGGAGCTCCGAAAATATCCCGTCCAACTAATTTCCAATTTTTATATATTACTATAGCAGTTACATATAAAAACTATAACACGCCTGCTTTTTCCCCGTAAAGAGGAATTTGTTACTGATTTTAAAAAATTTAAAATAAATGAAAAATAACGAAAAATATTTTACATTTTCTCAACAATAGAACTTTCTACCATTTTTCTTTTTTTATAGCAGTAAAAAACTACTGTATTATGTAAAAGCCCCCGTTCTTCTCTTATTTCCGCCATCGTATCCGCACAATACAAGAAAAAAAATAATACTGTTCTTTTATGCAACATATTTTATTATATACAATTTCTTTATTTTAGTATAATATTTTTTCGTTTTTGTTTTTCTGTCTCATAATAAAAATTTGTGTTAATTCTTGTTATATAACAGAATATTCTGCCAAAATACGATAAAACCGGGGATTTTTTATATCGGAAAAATATTATTTTTACAAAACAACAATATCCGGATTTATTATTCTTTTTTCATCGGACAATTATTTTTATATTTGTCCTCACATCTTTTCCCATAAACCGGAAATAAAGATTAGCGGGACATCTGCATAAAAAGTCCGGTTGATTTACGCGCCGCAAAACCGAAAATGAGGGAAATCCCTGCCCCGTTTTTGAACAACTTGACTGTCCGATATCTTACTCAAACCCGTTTTCCGCTGGCATATCCGAAAATTTGCTGTTTTTTTACAAGAAATTGTCATTTTTTTATATCTGAATCAGGTTAATTTAGATGACTTTAAGACTATCTCTTCTATCATACCTTTTCCCTTTCTCAGGGATATTTGGAGGACATACGAATCTCTTAAACATGACAATCGGCTTATTCGCAATTACAATTAAATTAAGGAAATAAACGGGAGCTGATTTTAATGAAAGTAAAAGTATTTGCCAGCCTGAGAGAGATTTGCGGCGGAGTCGCTGTTCATGTTGATCCCGACGGCAATAAGATTCGCGATGTCCTCCACAAAATGATCGAAATGTTTCCCGCATTGGAAGAAGAAATTCTTACAGAAGACAGAAAATTAAAGCCCTTTGTCCATGTGTATGTGAACGGAAAAAACATCATTCATTTAGAAAATTTGGATACGGAAGTGAAAAAATCAGATGAACTGGCGCTCTTTCCTCCTGCGGCAGGCGGCTGACAGGCGGGCAAAGCTCTTTCCTCCTGCAATTGGCCCTTTTTTAAAAAAACGGCCAGAACCCGCAGGCAAACCCTGAGAATGAAAACAGCTTTTGCCCGGTTCTGACCTCATTCATCTGCAAATGCTCACTGCACCGGTTGCATTTCTTCAGCAGCTTCCTCTGTCAATATGCCCAGTTCAATGAGTTTTTCTTTTGGAACAACGCCGTCCTTCCAGCCCCTGGCCTCATAATATTCATCAAGCATGACATCCATCCGGCTGACATGTCCCTCACTGCGCCCTGTTGCCGGCTCGTCTGTAAACCGTTTCGGCAAATAATCATCCTCCCGTTTGTTAAAACCGGCCAAATTATTGTAGTAACGTTCAAGATTATATATTCTTTCTCCTGCCAGCATTGCCTCTTCGGCAGTCATCGGAATACCGGTAATAGCGCTGTATTGTTCCGCGTAATGCTCGGCTGTTTCAGCAAATGCCGAGAATTTGCAAACATCCATGGAATCGGAAAACGCATGGAGATCCTGGAATGTTTTTAACAGTTTTCCTTTGCCGTGGTACTCCAGACGGTCCACCGGTTCAGGGATTCCTGAAATTTCTGCGGCAATTGTATAGCCCCGCAGGTGACAGGCACCGCGGTTGCTTGTTGCGTACCCGAGGCCGATTCCCTGGATGGCACGGGGATCATAGGCAGGAATAGATTGGCCTTTTACAGACATCGATAATTCAGGTGCTCCCCAAATGGCGGCTGCACGAGCCGGACCTTCAGCAAGAGTATCGCCAACTCCTTCCCTGCAGGCAATCTTTCTTGCCATTTCAATCATTCCATCCGCATCGCCCCACTCAAGGACTTTGTCAATTATTCCTTTATCTCCGGCTTCCATGGTCACGGCTAATGCATGGCCCAATTCAATAGTATCGATACCGTATTCATTGCATTTATCAATCAAATAAGCAATCGCTTCGGCGTCGCTTAACAGACAATTGGCGCCAAGAGCCCAAACCGATTCAAATTCAATACTTTCAACCTTCGTTTTATATTTGCCCTCCGGAACTTCCGCTTCAATCTTGCATCCCACCGGGCAGGCATGGCATGTTTTATTGGCTGAAAGGAGGTGTTCATGGTAATACTCTCCGCTTATTTTTTCAGCTTCATCCCATTGGGACAGCTGCGAATTCTTCGTGGGCAAACCTCCGACTTCATTAATAACATTGGTTAAAACATTCGTGCCGTATACAGACAAGCCGCCTTTATTCGGCGCTGTCAAACCTCCCTTAATGATCGCGGTAACAGCTTTCCTGTTCGCCGCCCGGTAAGCTTCCGGATCTGCAGGAACCGGCATATTTCCTTTTTGAGACGCCTTGATGACAATTGCCTTAAGCTTTTTATATCCGGCAACTGCCCCGGTGCCTCCTCTCCCTGCCGACCGGTCATCCTCATTTATCATACAGGCAAAACGAACTTGATTTTCCCCGCCCGGGCCGATCATTAATACACTTAAATCCATTTCTCCGTACTTTTCCTTCAATGCTTTGAGGGTTTCTCGCGTATTTTTTCCCCAGATGTCTGATGCATCACAAATTTCTGCCCGGCCATTTTCAATATAAAGATAGACCGGATGTTCACTTTTTCCCTTGACCAAAATATTGTCAATTCCCGCCCATTTTAAACGGGCGCCCGTCCAGCCTCCTACATGAGAATCGGTAACGGTGCCGGTGAGAGGTGACTTCGTTACGACAGCAAGACGTCCGCTCATGGACGATCGGGAACCTGTAAGCGGCCCGGTCATAAAACATAAGAGGTTGTCCGCTGACAACGGGTCAACTTCCGGACCATGATCCAACAGATATTTAACACCCAAACCTCGTCCGCCAATATACTTTTTTGCCAGTTCTTCGTTGATTTCCCTGTAACTGACCGTTCCTTCACTCAAATCAACAACAACTTCCCTGTTACAAAAACCACCCAGCTTCATCCTGCCATTACACCTCTTTCTTTTAAAAATATAAGCATATAATTATCTTCTAAAATAAATATATTCGACAAATTTCATCAAAAATCCCCTGTAAATTCATTTATTTCACAATAATTTCACATTTCAGACCGGAGTTAACGAATTATTACGTTTACGGGCCCGGTTTCCCTTTATAATAAAAGTGAAAAGAGGGGTTTTATGATGAAAAAATTTGCACGCTACGAAAAGCAAATCCTTTTTAAGCCAATCGGTTTGGAAGGACAAAAAAGGCTGTTGAAAAGCAGGGCGGCTATTGTCGGAATGGGTGCACTGGGAACATCCATTGCCAATCATTTAGTCCGTTCCGGAATCGGATACATCCGGATTATAGATCATGATTATGTGGAACTGACAAATCTGCAGCGGCAATTGCTGTATGATGAAGAAGATGCCGAGGGCCGGTTGCCTAAGGTTTTTGCTGCAGAACGGAAACTTTCAAAAATAAATTCAACGGTTAAAGTGGAGCCTGTTTTCACTGATTTGAACCGGGAAAATGCCGAAGAACTGCTGGCGGGATTTGATGTGATTCTTGACGGAACAGACAATTTTCCAACCCGCTACCTGATTAATGAGGCTTCTATTAAGCTCGGGATCCCGTGGATTTACGGGGGCGTCGTCTCGGCCCGCGGAATAACGGCAGTAATTATTCCTGGAAAAACCCCTTGTCTTCGCTGTCTTTTTCCCGACATGAACAACGTCCCCACAGAAACGGCAGATACGGCCGGCATTGTTTCTCCCATTACGGCGATTATCGGCTCCCTTGAAGCAACCGGGGCACTAAAACTTCTCACCGGGGCAGAAGTGAGCCCTTATTTGGAGCAAGTGGATATTTGGAGTGACTCTTTTATGCAAATGGATATCAGTAAAGGCAAAAATCCTGATTGCCCGGTCTGTGTTCATCATCAGTTTGAGTTTCTTGGAAGTTGAGTTGGAGGTTTACGATGGCGGGGTGGCAAGAATGGCGGCGGTTGTGGCTGGTGAGGAGGCTGTGACCGCTATGGCAGGTGCAGCGGGTGCGGCAGTTGGAGCGGCGGAAGGACGGCGGATGGAGCGGTGGATGGAATGGTGAATAGAGCAGCGATTGTTTTATTTGGTTATGAGTCTTGGGGCGGGTGCTGCCTGACCAGGGCATTGGCTTTTAACAGTGCGGTCGATTGAGGATAATGAATAGATTTTTCTGGTGACTGTAGATTTTTATTCAAAATAAGTAACAACCAGGCGCTTGTTTCGGCCCGGTTGTTTTTTGTTCCAATTATATAATTATATAGAATGAATGGAACGTAATATCGGGTTGGGTTTTATTGGTGTTTTATCATTATAAGGGTTTCAACTTTTCAGGTTAGAGCCCGTTTTGACTCTTTTCCCCTTCTTTCGGGATCTAACTTCCAGGTTTGGATCCCGTTTTATGGGGGTTCCCTTTCGTTCGGGATCTAACTTCCGGTTTTGCTTCCCGTATTTGCCGGTTCCATTTCTGTACGGGACCTAAAATGGATTTTTGAAGCCCGAATCGTGCGCTCTTCTTATTAAATGGGATCTAATATAGATTTTTGAGGCCCATTTTGCTTTCCTTATCTTTCCTACGGGATCTAATC
>JANWJP010000182.1 GCA_025451895.1 Robertmurraya sp. | reverse complement strand
CTTTCCGCAATTTTTCCGCAGTTTTTTTGCCGACACCATGCATAGACTCAATATCCAGCGGCCACAAGACAGGTGGAATTTCACGCTTACGTAGGATTGTGATTCCCATTGGTTTTTTCATATCCGAAGCCGTTTTGGCGAGAAATTTATTCGGTGCAATGCCAATACTGCAGGGCAGATCGAGTTGTTCAAAAATTCTCTTTTGAATTCTTTGAGCAATCTCAATCGGAGAACCAAGTTCGTAGCTGTCAGTTATATCCACATATCCTTCATCAATTGACACAGGTTCTACAAGGTCAGAAAACTGCCTCAGTATTTCAAACATCCCAAGCGAAGCGGCACGATACCGATCAAAATTCGGCTTTTTAATAATTAATGACGGACAAAGTTTTTTTGCTTCATGGACGGTCATCGTTGTCTTTACGCCAAATTTTCTTGCCTCATAACTGCAGGTGACAATTATGCCCCTTCGTTCTTCCGGATTGCCGGCAATCGCCAAAGGTTTCCCCTTTAACGAAGGATCACAGGCCATTTCAACTGAAGCATAAAAGCTGTTCATATCGACATGTAAAATTACTCTGCCGTTTTTCGGATACATATGTTTCACAGCAGTATCACCTTCTGTAGCATCCTTTTAAGTCAAGTCTAACATTAAAGCAAAAATTTTTGGACAAAAACAGTTTTGACAAGGAAATACGTATTCATGGAATGTTTCAGAGGAGCAAAATGTCTAAAAAATGCGCTGAAATGACAAGGATCCGGAGTTTATGAAAATAAGAAATATTTCAGAATCGTTTTTTACGGTAATTTGGAGAGAGGTGCATCATACGGGGCATGCAGTAAACATACAGTTAAAAGGAAACCCCGTCTCTGGGGCTTCCCTTTTTCTTTATCTTTCACAGCGGCCGGTTGAGGCGGCATTGGTAATTACCCGTTTGTCACTTCGTCAATAATCGCGATCACCAATTCTGCCAGTTTATTCAATTCCCCAATGGGCATTTTTTCGTTTGTTGTATGTATTTCTTCGTAGCCCACCGCCAGGTTTACCGTCGGAATTCCAAAACCGGAGATAATATTGGCATCGCTCCCGCCCCCGCTTTTTAACAGCCTGGGTGTGCGGCCGATTTTTGTTGCCGCTTTCTTGGCAATTTCCACAACATGATCCCCGTCACCTAATTTAAAGCCCGGATACATAACTTCAACATCAACTTCAACCCTGCCTCCCATTTCTGCAGCAGTGTTTTCAAAAGCTTCTTTCACTTTGCGGACCTGCTCGTGCATTTTTTCCGGAACAAGGGATCTCGCTTCTGCCAATATTTCCACCCGGTCACAAACAACATTTGTAGGACCGTTTCCTTCAAAGCGTCCAATATTGGCAGTGGTTTCTTCATCAATCCGCCCCAACGGCATCTTGGCGACCGCTTTGGCAGCTAATGTAATCGCCGAAACTCCCTTTTCAGGGGCAACACCTGCATGGGCTGTTTTTCCGTGAATAACAGCAGAGATTTTTGCCTGAGTCGGCGCAGCAACGACAATTTCACCGACCTTGCCGTCACTGTCGAGCGCAAAACCGTATTTTGCTTTAATTAAGGAGCGATCGAGAGCCTTGGCGCCGACCAATCCTGATTCTTCGCCGACAGTAATAATAAATTGGATCTCTCCGTGAGGAAGATTTTGTTCCTTTATGACGCGAAGTACCTCAAGCATGACAGCCAAGCCTGCCTTGTCATCAGCACCGAGAATCGTGGTGCCGTCTGTAACAACATAACCGTCTTTAATGAATGGTTTTACTCCATTGCCGGGCACAACCGTATCCATGTGAGAGGTAAAATATATCGGGTCGACCCCTTCCTTTACAGCGGGGAGTGTACAAATTAAATTTCCCGCTCCATGTCCGGTTTGTTCTTTGGTACCATCTTCTATCACATCCAAACCAAGTTCGGAAAATTTGCGTTTCAACACTTTGGCAATTTCTGTTTCATATTTTGTTTCCGAATCAATTTGCACAAGGTCAAGAAATTCATTTAATAAACGCTCTTCATTAATCATTCGTTCCGCTCCTTCCGAGTTCATGTACATTTTATAGTATATCTTTATTCATGAACCTTGAGCAAACATAAAGGAAAAATTAAACCAAAACAACCCGTACATATAAGAATGCTGACAGACAAAAAAAAGCTGCCCGCTCTGCCGCGGTTAACCGCAGCGGACGGCAGCTTTTTTTCGGAAAATCATACAACTTTCATTTTGTCAATTTGTTATATAACAGCACCTGCATAATAATAGGGAAAAACCTTACTTTCGCAGGGGGGTTTACAAATTAACCGTCTTCTTTTATATATGTTTTTATTAAAGCGGAATGTTTCCGTGCTTCTTAGCCGGACGTGATTCCTTTTTATTTTGCAGCATATCTAATGCCTGAATAAGTTTAATTCTTGTATCTCTCGGGTCGATAACGTCATCAACCATACCCATGGAAGCAGCAACATACGGATTTGCGAACTTCTCTCTGTACTCTTCAATCTTTTGTGCTCTTGTTGCTTCCGGGTCAGGGCTGTTGGCAATCTCTCTGGCAAAAATAATGTTTGCCGCACCTTGTGGTCCCATAACAGCAATCTCAGCATTTGGCCATGCAAACACAAGGTCTGCGCCGATTGACTTACTGTTAAGTGCAACATAAGCGCCGCCGTAAGCCTTTCTCAAGATTACCGTAATCTTTGGAACGGTTGCTTCTGAATAAGCGTACAGGATCTTGGCACCGTGGCGGATAATTCCTCCGTGTTCCTGTTTAACTCCAGGGAAGAAACCGGTAACGTCTTCAAAAGTAATAATCGGAATATTGAAAGCATCACATGTGCGAATAAATCTTGAAGCCTTGTCGGAAGAATCAATATCCAATCCTCCGGCCATGAATTTCGGCTGGTTACATACTAATCCGACCGTCTGCCCCTTAATTCGGCCAAAACCGACCACTACGTTTTTCGCGAATTCGCTGTGAACCTCAAAGAATGAACCTTCGTCAAGCACCTGTTCAACGACAACGCGGACATCATAAGGACGAATGGCGTCAAACGGAATAAGATCGGTTAAATCCGGACGGTAATCATCTTCGTCTGCATTATACTCAACAACAGGAGGCTTCTCATTGTTATTTTGCGGTAAATACGACAATAAAGTTCTAACTTTTTCCAAAATTGCTTCTTCAGATTCAGCACGGAAATGAGCAACACCGCTGATTGTGTTATGCACTTTGGAACCGCCTAAATCTTCTGATGAAATTTTTTCTCCTGTAACGGTTTCAATAACTTTCGGGCCTGTAATGAACATTTGGCTTGTCTTGTCAACCATCATTACGAAGTCAGTGATTGCCGGTGAATAAACAGCTCCTCCGGCACATGGCCCCATAATAACGGAAATTTGCGGGATTACCCCGGAATAAATGGAGTTTCGGTAGAATACTTTTCCATAACCGTCAAGAGATAAAACACCTTCTTGAATACGGGCGCCGCCTGAGTCATTTAAACCGATAAACGGAGCACCATTCTTGGCTGCCAAATCCATTACTGCAGCAATTTTATTCGCGTGCATTTCCCCTAAAGCACCGCCGAAAACAGTAAAGTCTTGTGAGAATAAGTAAACAGGACGGCCGTTAACCTTTCCATACCCGGTAACAACCCCGTCGCCAGGCCCCTTTTGGCTATCCATGCCAAAATCCTTTACCCGGTGTTCGATAAACGGATTAATTTCCACAAATGTTCCCGGGTCAAGAAGCAAATCAATTCTTTCGCGGGCGGTTAATTTTCCTTTCTCGTGCTGCTTGGCGATTCGATCATCGCCACCCCCAAGTTCAACCTCTCGTCTCCTGTCATAAAGTTCATTGATTTTTTCGTAGATGTCGATCATTTTACTCTCTCTCTCCCTTTTTCTCGCATAATTCATATAAAACCCTGCCGGTTGATTTCGGGTGCATAAATGCTACTTTGGCACCGCCGGCTCCGGTTTTGGCTTTTTCGTTGATCATTTTAATGCCTTTTGCTTTTATTTCTTCAATTCGCTCTTCAATGGAGTCTGTCCCTAATGCAATATGGTGAATGCCTTCACCGCGTTTTTCAATATACTTTGCAATCGGGCTTTCTTCATTGAGCGGCTCCAAGAGCTCGATTTTTGTTTCGCCAACCTGCAAGAAAGCTACTTTTACCCCTTCGCTTTCAACTTCTTCAATTCCCTTAAGCTCTAATTGAAGAACGTCGGTATAGAAAGGAAGTGCAGCTTCAAGCGATTGAACGGCAATCCCTATGTGGTCTACCTTCTTAATCAATTTCTTCCCTCCGCCTCAAAATTTATCAAGTTTGAAAAGTAAAAATTTTAAGTATGTTTTTATTATACAATAAATTTGTCGAAATTCCTGCTAAAATTTCTAATAGTTGTTCATTTTTAATAATGTTAGTAAAATAGGATTAGTGGTCACACATTGGGAGGGACGAATGGATGAGTAAAAAGACAATGAAATTTTTTGTTTATTTAATGATTTTTGCAATGCTGGCATCTACTCTGTTAATGGGTATAACAATGTTTTTTTAATCCATTTTCAGACATACCTTATGTAAACCAGGGAAAATCCTTGGTTTTTTTGCTATCTGCCCATCCTCCCCCTTCTGAACAATATTTTTATTTTTCAGATTTTGAACATATTAAATTTTCGAAAATTTTTCTAAAAAATCATATATTCAGAATATCTTTTTCTACCTCTTTTGACAAATAGTTTTCACACAATTATGATTATTAATTTTAAAAATAGGGGAAAATCCCTAAAAAATTGCATGTGGAATAATAATGAATTTATTACAGAGATAATATTTCAAAAAAACTCCAGCAACTAAAACTCAAGAAAATGGCAGATATTAATATCAATATCCTACAATTCGGCGTGATAATGATAAAATTCAGTTGTTCTATTATTTTAAGAAATGCATCCTTCCTGCCGTTTTAACAGCGGTAAAACATCTTACCGGACATTTTGGCAGCAAAGCGCCTGTTGCAACCACATCTATATTCTCATTATACCGGTTCAACCGTCCCTCAATTTTCTTACTGCATCCACCGGCACACGTCCTTAAGTTGCATGACATTCATCATCGTACAAATGGTCCTGTCCTTAAACAGAACAAAAGAATAAGAAGGTGACAGATAATCTGTAAAACATCTGCGCGCCCTCCGCTGCTTTTTTATCCTGCCCGGCAATAACAGTCGCTGAATAGTCAGAAACATATCAAAGAAGAGCTTCCCGGTTGATTGGGAAGCCCTTGTCAGAGCAGCTTTTTACAAAGTATTATTGCTGCTTATAATTCATTGATTGATAAAATTCTTTAAACAACAGTTCTACTGCCGAGGCAACAGTCCTGCTGCCGGCAATAATTTCATTTTCAAATTTCGGAAGAAGTTCTTTCACATGCGGGTTATTATAAAAATTCATGCGAAGCTGATCATTGATCATGGAGTACATCCATTGTTTTTGCTGCCATCTTCTCCGATCATAGAACACTCCGGATGCTTTTGTATTCTTTTCAAAAGCTTTTATTACATTCCAGACATTATCAATTCCTTCGTGATAAAGGGCCGAACAAGTATATGCCCTTGTTTGCCAACCCCTTGTGGCAGGCTGGAGGAAATGAAGGATCCGGTTGTATTCTTCCTTTGTTTTCTCTGCGAATATTTTATTATCTCCGTCTGCTTTGTTGACAAAAATTCCGTCAGCAAGTTCCATAATTCCTTTCTTCATTCCTTGAAGTTCGTCTCCGGCACCGGTCAGAACAACAAGCATGAAGAAATCGACCATATCCCTGACGATCACTTCATTTTGACCGACCCCGACCGTTTCCACCAAAATGACATCAAATCCTGCCGCTTCACAAACCAGCATCGATTCTTTCGTCTTCCGGTGAACACCGCCGAGTTTTCCTTCCGATGGAGAAGGACGGATAAAAGCACGGGGATTTCTTGTCAGTTTTTCCATGCGCGTCTTGTCGCCAAGAATACTTCCTCCGCTAATGCTCGAACTCGGATCAATGGCCAGGACGGCAACCTTGAGTCCAAGATCACATAAATAGGTGCCAAAAGATTCAATGAAGGTACTTTTTCCTGCACCGGGAACACCGGTAATTCCTATTCTGAGCGCTTTTCCCGTATAGGGAAGGAGCTTGTGGAGAAGCTCCTGGGACATTTTGAAATGATGTTCCGCATTACTTTCAATTAGAGTAATCGCACGTGCCAGCATGGTACGGTCTCCTTGAAGAACTCCCTGATAGAGCTCTTCAAGGGAAGGACCGCTCACAGTCTTTTTCTTAAAACGTACCGTCTTTTTAACTTCTGTGTCACTTGCTTTTACCTCAACACCTTTTCTTACAACACTTGAAAACTTCTCCGGCTGGGTCGGGTCGCTCCATTCCGGCCTTTTATCCCCTGCCATGTTATTGGGACACTTCCTCATAGCCGAGACGCTCGTAGACTACTTCGAGAACCTTTTGTGCTGCAACAGGTATAATTGTTCCAGGTCCAAAGACGGCGCTGGCTCCATGTTCATAGAGATACTCATAGTCTTGAGCAGGAATTACGCCGCCGACAACAATAACAATATCCTCACGGCCGAGTTTTTTGAGTTCTTCAACAAGCTGTGGAAGAAGAGTTTTATGTCCGGCTGCCAAAGAGCTCATTCCGATCACATGAACATCGTTTTCTACCGCCTGACGGGCCGTTTCAGCAGGAGTCTGGAATAACGGACCAATGTCAACGTCAAAGCCCATATCAGCAAAGGCTGTAGAAATAACTTTCGCCCCTCTGTCATGACCGTCCTGTCCCATTTTGGCAATTAAAATCCGCGGACGTCTTCCTTCATTCTCCAGGAATTCATCGGTCATTTTCTTAACTACCTCAATCTCGTCTTCGTTGGCGAATGATGAGCTGTAAACTCCGCTGACAGAACGAATCATTGCTTTATGGCGGCCGGCAACCTTTTCAATCGCATCAGAAATTTCTCCTAATGTGGCTCTTACTCTGGCTGCCTGGACAGACAATTCAAGCAGATTTCCTTCTCCTGTTTCCGCTGCCCTGGTAATTGCATCCAAAGCTTCCTGAACCTTTGCGTTATCGCGGGTTGCTTTTAATTCATTCAGTTTTTCAATTTGTCTTAAACGGACGGCAGTGTTGTCAACCTCAAGGATTTCAATCGGCTCTTCCTTCTCTAAACGGTATTTGTTTACGCCGATAATGGTCTCACTGCCGGAGTCAATTTTTGCCTGACGCTTGGCGGCTGCTTCCTCAATACGCATTTTTGGAAGTCCTGTTTCAATAGCTTTAGCCATTCCACCGAGCTTTTCAATTTCTTCAATATGCTTCCAAGCCCGCTCAACAAGCTCGTTGGTGAGTGCTTCCACATAATAAGAGCCCGCCCACGGATCAATGACATTCGTAATTCCTGATTCTTCTTGCAGGAATAATTGCGTATTTCTCGCAATCCGGGCTGAGAAGTCAGTCGGTAAAGCAATTGCTTCATCAAGTGCATTTGTATGCAAGGATTGGGTATGTCCCATTGCCGCAGCATTGGCTTCAATCAATGTTCTGACCACGTTATTAAACGGATCCTGCTCAGTCAAACTCCATCCGGAAGTTTGAGAGTGGGTTCTCAGGGCCATTGATTTTGGATTTTTCGGGTTAAATGATTTCATCATTTTTGCCCAAATTAATCTTGCTGCCCGCATTTTTGCCACTTCCATGAAGTAGTTCATTCCCACTCCCCAGAAGAATGACAGACGCGGCGCAAAGGAATCAATATCTATTCCAGCCTTTAATCCAGTTCTTACATATTCCAAACCATCGGCAAGGGTATAAGCCAGTTCAATATCGGCAGGTGCACCGGCTTCCTGCATATGGTAACCGGAAATACTGATACTGTTGAATTTCGGCATGTATTTTGAAGTATATTCAAAAATATCAGCAATAATTCTCATTGACATTTCCGGCGGATAAATATACGTATTGCGAACCATGTATTCTTTCAAAATATCATTCTGGATCGTTCCGGAAAGCTTATCCTGAGTAACCCCTTGTTCTTCAGCCGTAACAATATAGAAAGCCATTACCGGCAAAACGGCACCGTTCATGGTCATCGAAACAGACATTTTGTCAAGAGGAATACCGTCAAATAATGTTTTCATGTCAAGAACGCTGTCAATAGCAACTCCTGCTTTTCCAACGTCCCCGACAACCCGTTCATGGTCTGAGTCATAACCGCGGTGAGTCGCGAGGTCAAAAGCAACTGACAGTCCCTTTTGCCCCATGGCCAGGTTTCTTCTGTAAAATGCGTTACTTTCTTCTGCCGTGGAGAATCCGGCATATTGGCGCACCGTCCATGGACGGTTGACATACATCGTCGGATAGGGCCCTCTTGTAAAAGGCGGAATTCCCGGCATGTGGTCGAGTTGCTCGAGACCTTGTCTATCCTCGTCAGTATATAAAGATTTAATCTTAATTTGCTCGTTTGTTTCAAAAAGTAAATCATCAATATTTTGCTTTACTGCTTCTTCCGCTTTCTTTTTCCATTCTTCCTTGGATTGCGGCTGGTTATTTTCAAATAGAGAGACATTCTTAAAATTTGGTTTACTCACGATCTCCCACCTCCATTTCTGTTAATAAAGAAGACAGAGTCTCATAGCAATTGCTCTTAATATGAATAAAGTCTTCAATTCCTTGATCAAGCCATTCTTGTTGTCCTTCATTCGGCACTCCCGCCAAATAATACTTCACATCCGGATATTTATCTTTCAATGCTTTGACAAAGCCGGGGCCGATTTCATCATAACGATCATTGGAGCTGCAAATGCAATAATGCCCGTAACCGGATTTACCGATAAAATCGAGAGCATCATCGACTGTTTGCAATTCTCCGCCTTCCTCTGTTTTAATGCCTCCCGGAGAAAGGAATCCGGTCACAAAGTCCATTCTCGGCTTATACTCCTTTAAGCTTCCGAGCGTTATTAAGCCGACAGTCAGTTTCGCACCGTCACCGGCAAGTTTTGAGGCTTTGGCTCTTAATCTTTCATAAGGCTCTGAAAGACGCACTTGCGGAATTGCTGCGATAAACGCTTCCCCTTGATTGTCATCCTTGTCTTCAAAGGAGACGCTGAGAGGCACTTCCTCCAAATTCGCATATTTATTCGTACCAACAATCGTTTGCTTTCTGGTAAATATGTCCTCGTGTCGTTTTTTCATTACTTCCGCGATTTGTTCTTGCAGCCATCCTGACTTCAGGACTTCCAGAATACCGCCCTTATCATCAATTTCTAAAAACAGTTCCCAGGCTTTTTCTGCAATTTCATTGGTTAAATGCTCTACATACCAGGAACCGCCTGCCGGATCGACTGTTTTAGTCAACAGGGACTCTTCTTTCAGAATAAGCTGAGTGTTGCGGGCAATCCTTCCGGAAAACTCGGTTTCAGCTCCTTCCGGCTCATTATACGGGCTGACATGCAGGTACTG
>JANWJP010000181.1 GCA_025451895.1 Robertmurraya sp. | reverse complement strand
TAATGAGTAGATATTCAATTGAATATTATTTCTAAGCATGGAAAAACCCCCGATCTGTTAATGGTTTCTGCTCAACTCCATTATAACAAATCAGGGGTTTTCCTTTATTGTTACAATTATTTCCCGTTTTTTAGGATATGTTTTTCAGCGGTCTCGGACAGGTGTGTTGTCCCGCTATTTATTGGAAAAGCACACATAAGATGGTGTCTTGCAAAGCAAAAAGGGGCGGGAGTCGAGAACTCTCTCCTTGCCCCTTTTTTAAGTGGATGGGACAGTTGACCTGTCCCCCCGACCCAATGGGTCACTCTGATTTGGTGTAGCCACCTGCCCTGATGTTTGGATGGTTTCGATGAATTTTTCCATTGTGGGGGTGAGGTAGTCTTCGGCTCTTCGGATGAAGACGGTTTTGATTTTGCTGTATTGGTCAGGCAGGTTGAAACATTGGATTTGTCTTTTGTCGATTAAATGGGTGACGGCTGATCTGGGAACAAATGTGACTCCGAGGCCGGCGGTTACGCTGCGGAGGATTGTCTCTAATGTACCGAATTCCAGCACCTTTTTTGGTTTTATGTTTTGATCCCTGTACCATTTTTCGAGACGGGCCCGGTAGGCGCAGCCTTTACTGAAGCAGAGGAAAGGCTCAGTTTTTATTTCCTCCAGTGAGGAGGGACGCCGGTCGGAAATTAAAACAAGTTCCTCCTCGAAAACTTCGTAAGATACTATGCCGGGATGAAAGTCGGCTTCACTTACGAAAGCTCCGTCCAATCTGTATTCCAGGACTTCCTTTTCCAATGTTTCTGTCACGCCGGTAACTACTGATATATCAACTTTATTGTACCTTTTAATAAAGGCGGATAAAATATACGGTAAATGCATAACAGTTTCGACTGTGCCGATTTCTAATTTTCCGGCAGGTTCGCCTCCGCGTTGGACTGCCATTTTCATTTCTTCTGCCAATTTCAGAATTTTTTTACTGTAGGTTAATAGTTTTTTTCCTTCAGGAGTCAGGCTTATTCCGCGCCGGTGCCGGTGAAATAACGGAGTGTTCATTTCAGCTTCGAGCTTTTGTATTCGGGCGGTAATATTTGATTGTACATAGTTTAACGCTTTGGCGGCTTCGGTTATGGTTCCCTTTTCAGCCACCTTCTGAAAAATCTCCAAATCTTTGAATTCCATTGTTTTGCCCTCTCTTTATATGATTCTTTTTTATGATATCACAAAAAATGATGGTTGTTCATCCCTAACATTCATTTTGCGAGATGTCAAAAAGTGTAGATAATGAGATATGTCAACATTATTTAAGGGGGGTAAATAAAATTTGAAGAATCATATATTGTGGGGGGCTTTTTTGTGTTTTGTTGCTGCGGCATCGTGGGGGGCAATGTTCCCTGTGGCACACGCCGCATTCAAATATATTGATCCTTTCTATTTTACGATTATCCGCTACGGGTCCGTAACACTTATTTTGATACCATTGTTATTGTGGAAAGAGGGAAAACAAGCATTCCGATTAGAGGGAAAAGGCTTACGGCTTTGGTTTTATGGAACAATGGCTTTTACCGTATATAATTTACTGATTTTTTGGGGAGAGGATTTGCTGGGTGAACCCGGAGTGATGTCAGCATCGATTATGGAATCACTGATGCCGATGATTTCCATTGTGATAACATGGATGATTTTTAAAAAGCGGCCTCACCCGTTTACTTTATCATTTGTAGTTATTTCTTTTATCGGCGCGATGATGGTGATCACAAAAGGGGATTTACAGGCATTCTTGGGCGGAACGGAACAAATCCTTCCTTCCATTTTGCTGTTAATTGCCGTGATTGGATGGGTCATTTATACAATGGGAGCCGGTGATTTCAACGGCTGGTCAGCATTAAGGTATTCCACATTAAGTTGCCTGCTTGGAACCGGTACGGCTGTCGTTATTGTTGCCGGAGCAACATTATTCGGATACATATCTGTTCCGGCAACAGAAACTCTGATTGTTACCGCTCCTCATTTGCTATTCATGATCATTTTCCCCGGCTTGATCGCACTCCTTGGCTGGAACGTCGGTGTGAGCATTTTGTCACCGATAAACGCTCTCCTGTTTATCAATTTTGTTCCGGTTACCACCCTTGTTGTTTCCATTTTCCAAGGGTACAGCATTACCATGTATGACTTGGTCGGTACTGTATTAATTATCTTTGCTTTACTGGGCAATAATGGTTTTATAAGGCTGCAAAGCAAAGAAATGAAGCGGGTTCGGGCAAGATTGGGCCAGCAAGCTTCTTAAAAAATGCGTCTTGTTTTTGCAAAGGTTTTTTTGCTGAAACAAGGCGTTTTTTGATTCGGCAGTATTTTAAAAAAAATTCAGGACCCCTTCCCGTTTGTGGTTGCGGGGAGAGGAGTTCTTTTTTAAAAAATCTGCCTGTTTCTAGATTGATATTCTAAACGATAAGGATGATTTTCTGGTAAACAGAAAATATTATAAAAAGAATTTTTGGTGAGCTTTTGTACGATGGAAAATAATGAAATTTATGCAGTTTGAATAATGCACTTGATCATTGCGCGGTCCCATTCTCCGGTTTAACAATCTCAGAGTCCGGTGAAAAAATCTATTAACAACAGGAGATGCATCATTATGGAAACAACATACTATAAAGGTACGAACAAGCTCATTGTCGGCATTGTCTTTGGAGTCATTACATTTTGGCTTTTTGCCCAGTCGATTGTGAATGTTGTGCCGGCTGTCCGGGATGATCTGGGTGTTCCGGCGGGGACATTAGATATTGCCATCAGCTTGACCGCCTTATTTTCGGGAATGTTTATTGTCGCTGCGGGCGGGCTCGGGGACCAAATAGGACGAAAAAGAATGACTTATCTCGGGTTAATTTTGAATGTGATCGGCTCATTCTGCCTTGTCATGTCGAAAGGTGCTGTTTTATTGATTATCGGCCGCGCGATTCAAGGAATCTCAGGGGCATGCATTATGCCGGCCACGATTGCCCTGGTGAAAGCCTGTTTTGAAGGAACAGACCGGCAACGCGCACTCAGTTATTGATCCATTGGCTCCTGGGGAGGTTCAGGAGTGGCTTCTTTTGCAGGGGGAAGTATTGCCACCTATTTGGGATGGAGATGGATTTTTATATTTTCCATCGTCTTCTCTATTTTAAGTATGTGGCTGATTAAAGATACTCCGGAAAGCAAGAGCGAATCAGCCGGGGGCTTCAAATTCGACTATACCGGATTAATGGTCTTTATTATCACGATGCTCCTTTTAAATGTTTTGATTACCTATGGTTCCGAGCTCGGCTGGACAAGCCTGTGAACTTTCATTCTCGGAGCCGGAACGGTTCTGGGGGCATTCCTTTTCTACCGGATTGAAAAAGGGAAAGAAAATGCACTGATTGACTTTTCTATTTTTAAAAATAAGCCATACTCCGGAGCTACGCTCTCCAATTTTTTGTTGAATGCTATTGCCGGGACACTTGTTGTTGCCAATACGTATGTGCAAATGGGCAGAGGATTTAATGAATTTCAAACCGGGATGTTGTCCCTTGGATATTTGGTAACTGTGCTTGCCATGATTCGTGTCGGTGAAAAAATTTTGCAGCGTGCAGGTGCAAAGCTGCCGATGATCTCGGGAGATTTGATCACCACCGTTGGGACAGCGATGATGAGCTTAACCTTTTTAGCGGATTTCCCATACACAATTGCTGTCTTTACAGGGTTTGCTCTGTTTGGTCTTGGTCTCGGGATCTATGCGACGCCGTCAACAGACACTTCTGTTTCCAATGCTCCTTTAAACAAAGTGGGAGCAGCGGCAGGGATTCACAAAATGGCAAGTTCGCTGGGCGGGGCTTTCGGCGTCGCAATTTCGGCGACCGTTTACAGCTCCATTGCTGCAGGCGGTAATTTGGAGTTCGCAGCAACGGGCGGGTTGCTCACGAATGTTCTGTTCGGGCTTCTTTTCTATTTCTTTCAATCATTTTTCTTGTCCCCAAGGATACAGGGAAAACAGCACAAAAAGAAAAACCCGGGCGAAAGAGAATTTCCAAATCCGTTCAACCGGAGCCCAGTCCTTAAGTGAAAATGAATCAGGAGGAAACCAGCCATGTTATTAACAGAATTGATGAGAAAACTGGATGAACACAAGGATCGCATGATAGAAATTCGCCGACATTTTCATCAGTATCCGGAGCTTTCTTTTCAGGAGGAAAAAACTGCCCAATACATTGCCGATTTTTATAAAAATGTCCCCGTTGATTCGATTGAAACAAATTATGGCGGCGAACATGGAATTGTTGTAACGATCAAAGGCGCCAAGCCGGGAAAAACAATCGCCATCCGCGTTGATTTCGATGCGTTGCCCATCCGCGAGGAAACCGGCCTTCCTTTTGCATCAAAAAATGACGGGGTTATGCATGCTTGCGGTCATGATGCCCATACAGCATATATGCTTGTATTGGCGGAAGTTTTGGCGGAGCATAAAAATGAATTGAGCGGCACTGTCAAAGTGATTCATCAGCCGGCGGAAGAAACTCCTCCCGGCGGGGCAATCGGCATGATTAAAGCTGGCGTTCTCGACGGGGTCGATTGTATTATCGGGATTCACGTCATGTCAACGATGAAAACCGGCCATATCTATTACCGCAGCGGAAATACGCAAACGGGCCGGGCCTATTTTAAATTGGTTGTTCAAGGAAAAGGCGGCCACGGGTCCTCGTCTCATTTGGCCAATGATGCCATAGTGGCGGCAAGCTCCTTTGTGATGAATGTCCAGACAATCGTCAGCCGCCGAATCAATCCATTTGATACAGGAGTCATTACGATTGGCAATTTTGACGGAAAGGGTTCCTTCAATGTCATTAAAGATCAAGTCACCATAGAAGGAGATGTCCGCGCCATGTCTCCGGAAACCCGTGAGCTCATTGAAAAAGAACTGCGTGCTTTTGCGGAAGGTCTGGAAAAATCGTACGGAGTTCAAACTGACTTTCAATACAGCAACGATTATCCGGTTTTGTACAATGATCCGGAAGTAACGGAACATGTCCGCCGGGCGCTTGAGCAGGCAGCGATTCCTGAGGTGGAGGAGATTCTGGAAACGCCGTCGCAACCGCCCTCAGAAGATTTTGCCTATTATCTTGAAAAAGTGCCCGGTTGCTTCTTTTATGTCGGCGCCCAACCGGATTCAGGCGAGGCTTATCCCCATCATCATCCCAAATTTGATATTAATGAAAAAAGCTTGCTCATCAGCGCGAAAGCAATGGCTGCTGTCGTTGCTTCCTATTGTGCCGGGAGCAGCGTGAAACAGGAGGAAAAATAGTTTTGCACGGGGGAGCGGTCAGAGTCTTGTTTTCAAAGCTGAACCCAATCTAACAGAGCTATTTAATCTTAAGGGGGCTGTTTACCTGACCTTTTGCAGCCCCTTTTTTGGT
>JANWJP010000180.1 GCA_025451895.1 Robertmurraya sp. | reverse complement strand
CGTTAATACCTTCTGAAGATGAGCCTGAGAAACCAACAGCAGGAGGAGTACAATGCCAAGTACCTCTTGAAGTGGTACCCCAATTTCCAACATACCCTCCGTATAAAGACAATATTTTGGAAACACTGCCTCCATCAGCAAAGAAAGCCCGGTTTCCATATTGTTCTTTTATACGTTTCATTTCACCTGCAATAGCATCCAATGCCTCTTCCCAAGTAATTCTTACCCATTCATCACGACCTCTGAGTTCCTTTTTTCCACCACCAGGCGCCCAATTTGTCCTTCTCATTGGGTATTTTAGCCTGTCCGCACCAAATACCTGCATTCTTTGAGAACGTCCACGCACACAAGCACGCTGCTGTGGAAAATCCGGACTGTCCGGATGCGTGTCATCAGTCTTTTGACGAATAACGACTCCATCCTTTACAAGAACCTTGTTTAAACAGCGTCCGCCGCAGTTATGCCAGCAGGCTGCCGAAATCCATTTTCCCTCGTCTGAACCTTCTGCGGCACTTTTTGCTTCGACCGCTTTTGTGACCAATCCTCTCGTAACAGGAACCGCAGCTGTTGCTGCAAGGGCAGAGGACCAGCCGATAAAAGCTCTTCTGGAAATCTTAAATTCCTTTGCCTTCTTAAATAGATCCAGCATTGAGATTCTCCTTTCATAAAGAATTAATGAATGCAATCTATGTTCAAAAGTTCACTAAGAACCTTTGAATCCAATGGTAAAAATCCTTTCAATACTTTTGCCATTCCCTGATAAAACCGGGTTTCTGCACTTTCGGCCATCTTATCTGCAAATTCAGGAGCAAACGCAAGAAGGTGTTCATTTAAAAATTTTTGCTGTTCTAACAGAAGTTCTTTCATCTCTTCTCCGGCGCTTGCATTTTGTTCGCGCGCAATTTTCAAAGACAGATTGTTTAAGTGGTACATAAAATCCAATTCCAACCCGATGTGATCTTCCGCTTCAAGCCCCAGCTCACTGGATGTGAAACCATATTTACGATATTTTCTTCTGACCTTCAGCGTAGTCTCTTGAAAAAGAAGCTTGTCCTTTCTGACATATACGGATTCCCAGGGAGGAGCAGGCAATTTTAAAGGTCCAACCAGCATCCTGGTGTAATCCCAATGTAATTCCTCAAAATCATCTTTATTTTCAGCAGGATTACATTTCTTAAAATAATCAGCAATATCTTTTATCCCTTCTGATATTCCCGGTACATCCCCGGAAAAAGGAAAATTCTCGTACATCTTGTTCTGAACAAACAGTTTTAAATATTCTCTTGTTGGTTCTTCAATAAAGAACCTTCTCAAAATGTCATATGCATAACCTCTGGCATATAAAATTTCTGATATATCGAATCCGGTTAATTGGTCTGTCACGCGCTTTATCCTCCTTTGTATAACCGTTTCCTTTTGAAAAAGAAAAGCGGTGGCAAAACGTTTACAATTCCTTTCAATTGATAAAGTCAATCAAGACGTTACCCTAAAATTTATTTTAGAAAAGATGTTTCCCTGCCGATATGGCCACGGGACACAAAAAAACCCCCTAAATTTATAGGGGGTTAACAAAAAAAAATTTGCAATTTTTGTGATTTTAATTGTTGATGAACTAATTTTGGACAATTATCAAACTTTTTCAACTTTAATAATATTAATACACAGATTTGTTGAGAAAAGGACAAAAGTATTGATTTTAAAGGGTTTTTAAAGATAACAAATAAAAAACAAACATTTCAAAATAATGGAAATAACAAAACCGCGCCAGATTTATTTTTTTACAAATATTACATCTTTGTTAATTCCGAGTCTCTTTCTCAATTTGTTCTGTCTTATTTTGGGCTGGTTGTTTCTCATCGTCCTCATCTTCAATCATATCCTTTGTTGAACTTTTAAATTCCTTAAAGGTTTGTCCAACAGCACGACCGATTTCCGGAAGCTTCTTAGGACCAAAAATAATAAGGACAATAACAAGGATTAATATAAGACCCGGTATTCCAATATTAGCTAACATGCGGTACAGCTCCTTTTCATAGGATTAGATTATTTTAAAGCAGGGCAAATTTCTTCCGTTTTTTACAGGAGACGCATATTTCATCATGCTCATGCAGGGTTTCAAAATTCTTGTCACATTTCTTGCAGACTTTGGTGTAAACAGGATAAGAAACCGGATTCTTCAACATGACTTTTTCTGTAACAGTCAAAGCCTTTTCCGGGCAAATGTCCTGACAAAGTCTGCACGCAGTACATCGGTGCGCATCAATCAAGAAAGCTTCCTCAGTAATTGTAAAGCATTTTTTATTACATAATGCCTGACACGCCTTGCACAAAACACATTTGTCAATATCCAGGGTTATTTCGGAAAACTGATGTTCAGGGTAATACTTGGAAACATCGAGATCATTTTGATTAAAGCGCCATTTTGCCGGAGCCATCTCACGGAGAAGCGATTGTGATTCTTTTTTCCAGGAAAAAAGCAATTCTCTTCTTGTATATTTTTCCTCCGCCCGGTTCACTTTGCGGAAAATGACCTTAAAGGGCTGCTCCCCAAGTTGCTGAAGAATTTCATTAGCTTCATCGATTGCATTCTGCCATTCTTCGCAAAGTTCTTCATCCTCACAAATAATGGAACGGATGCCCTTTTTATAATATATTAATAATTCTTTACCTGCAGGAATATCTTTATTCCTGACAATCAATTGATTTTGAACGACTGACCTTTTTGGAAAAATACCCGCTACTGCCTGAACCGGACAAGCGGCAATACATTTTCCGCACTCATTACACTTGCTCCCGTTAATCACCGGGACACCTTTTTCAATCGAAATAGCTTCCAGCGGACAAGCGTCAACACAACTTGTACATGTAGAACGGGGACTTTTATGACGGGTGCAAGTTTTTAAAATTTCATATTCATAGTCAAGACTTTCAATCCATTTAGTAAAAATCCCCATGAATATTACACCTCACAATTCTTCAGAAAGGCTCCAAAATCCGGCAGAAACCACTGCCAACCGATTGCCTTCCTATCCTAACATAATGGTTTATTTTCATCTGAGGCATAAATCACTGATTTGGCATCATTCAAAAAATAGTCAAAATTATTCCGCGTCATAGTCAATTTCTAAAAGTTCCTTCAAAACCTCGGAATCTATTTGTAAATAGCTTTTCAAAATTTTCGCCATGCCTTGATAAAACTTCGTTTCAGCATTCTCAACAACACGATTTGCAAACTCCGGAACAAACGCAAGAAGATGATTTTGCAAAAATATATGCTGTTCTTTCAACAAATTCTTTATACGTTCCGAATCAACGGAAGGATTGTTTTCTATATGATCCAAACACAGTTGGTTTAAATGATAAATAAAGTCCAGTTCAAGACCGACATGATCATCTGCTTCAAGATTTTGCTCTTTAACGACAAAACCATATTTGTTATAAGTCTTGCGAACATTCATTGTGTGTTGTTGAAATAGAAGCTGGTCCTTTCTTACATAAACAGACTCCCAAGGCGGCGCCGGCAATTCAAACGGACCGATAAACATCCTCGTAAAATCCCAATGAAGAGCATCAAAATCTTCCTGTTTATAAACCGGATCATTCTGTTCCAAATATTCTTTTATATCATGAATTCCCTCATCAATCCCTTCAGAATCGCCGGCAAACGGAAAATGCTCCGCCATTTTTTGATGAACAAACACTTTCAAGAAATCCTGAACAGGCTCTTCAATAAAAAGTCTCCTTAAAATATCATAGGCATATTTTCTCGCATGTAAAATAGATGCAACATCGGCCAATTCCATTTTCGTTGTCATGGCTGTCATCTCCTTTTAATTTTCTCCTGTAACATCCCGCAGTTCAAACAGGTCGGGGGTCGTCCAATCCAGACCGACTTCCCGCAAAATGGATTCACCCTTGTTGTGCTCAACCACATTGGTTGAGATGGCAACCTCAATATTGCGATTGCGCAATGCGGGAATGGCATGAACAGAAAACTGAATGAAATCATAATCCTGATTTTCACTGTATGGAATCATTCTTTTTTCAAGAATGGAGCGCACTCTTTTTATATCTTTGCCAAATACCTTTGCTGTTTTAAAAAAATAGTCTTTGTCAGAGAAAATATAAGTGTCATCAAGCTTTTCCTGAAAATTTTGCTGATAAACCTGTCCGGTGAATTTATTTTCCAAAGAGCAGTAGTGAACACCAAGTTGCAAATTGTTTTCCAGCGCAAATTGCACAAGCTCGAAACAAGCTTCTTCGCTGCCGGCAACAGCAAGTCCTCCGGCATACCAATAGTTGTAGTAAATTTCATACGGAGGATTTTTCAGTTTAAAACCTCTGTCTGTAAATTCCTTTGCATTTCCAAGCGGAAAACAAAATTCCAAAAGATTAATCCCAAAGATTCCGATTTTATCCAACTCCAGCAGAAGGTCTTTCATTTCCTCCACTGTCCCCGGAATGACGGGCATTTCCACCAGAACTTGGGGAATGTATTTTTGCGCTAAAGAGATTTTCCCAAGGATATGCTTGATTTTTTGTGGAGAATCGTCCATTTTAATACTAAAGCGGAATTCGTCCAGGTTGGCATTTTTCAATTTCAAAAGCAAATCTTCATCTAATAAATCTCCCGTTGAATAAATGCGTGTATACGTTTCAGGCGTGATTGTTTTTGCAAGTTCAAAAAACTCCACAATTTCATCTTTGAAAAGCAGCGGTTCTCCTCCCGTCACAGCAAGATGTCCCAGTTTCGCACCGCTGTCAACGAGTTCTTGCAACTCTTTTGCAATATCCTTTTTCTCATCTTTATAAAACTCATAGTCATCCTGATTTGGATTGAAACAAAAGTAACAGTTCCGATGGCATTTTAATGAAGCATAGGTAGTATAGCTCCCGGTTCCTGTTTGACATGCCTCGCATGCGCTGGAAATGCGTGTTGTCACAACACTTTTTCGATTATTGCGGACGATTGCTCCGGCTTTTTCCAGTTTCTTCAGGATTTCTTCTTTTTTTTGCGGCGGTTGCCTTTCTTCGAGAGGAACACCGAAGCTTTCTATATTTTCTAGTGTCGCTGCCTCTCTGCCCGTATATATTTGCGCATATTCCAAAAAAGATCTATTTTTAATGTTATTGATGGTGTCCAGGGTGATTTTTCTAATCATAATAAAAGCCCCTTCCGAAAAAATGTGAAAATCTTAACAAAGCGCCAAAGCACCGGCCTGATTACTTGTACCTTTATCACTATTATAAGATTAATAATATGATATTGATATAGTAATTAGAGCCAAAAAAAGATAGTCAATTTTGTAAAAAAGAACAAATCTTCCCGCAAAATGATATATTAATATTTAAATGACGGAGAGTCGCTGTCCAAACCAATTCATTTTTACACTTATAAATCATTTTAAACAATGAAAAATAAATAGGAAATATCATTATAGCACAAAAATATGGATATATTTTTGTACGATTTCACAAATACTTTTTGACGATACTGTGACTTCAATTGTTCTATTGATAACATTGCTATAAGATTAATAGTGAAAGAACCCGGACAAATGAAAGAAAAGGTGATAATCAATGGGAAACGTAATGATACCGGAATTTGCACAGGAAATGTTGGCCGCAGCGGAAAATGGATTGAACGGTATTGCAATAAAATTGTCACAATTTCTTGAGCATCCGATCATTATTACCGACCCTTTGCACAATTGCATTGCATCTTCACTGGAGAATTTGGAAAATCACCAGACAGAAATTGTCATCCATCTTCATTTAGATCAGGATTTCGAACAATTGTTTTTTCATTGTGTCCTGGCCTATAACGGAGATTTTAAAGAAGCGCTCGGACACCGGATCATTGTTAACAATTTAAATCAAGGCTGTATATTTACACTCCTTGAAAGCGCCGACGGGGAAAAAAACTTAATGGACGGATACGAATCCCTGATTCATTATGCCGCCTCATTATGCTCATTGCAAATCAAAAAGGACAAAGAAATCAAGCAGGAACGGTATCGATTTAAGAACGCCTTTCTTTTTGATTTGCTTTACGGGAACTTCAAAAAGAAAGAAGATATTCTGTCTTACGGAAACATCTGGAATTGGAATCTGCTTGAACCGCACGTTGTTCTGGTTTTCGCCATTAAGGACTTCAATTACTTTTCTTCTGACCGTCAACTTATACAAACACTTTTGTATACTGTCGAACAGGGATTAACACAGAACCGGATCGAACCGATTACATTCTCAAAACAAAATGAGGTTGTCGTCATTTTTCCAAAAAAAACGGACACTCGAAATCAGCAAAAAGAAACAGAATTTATAACCTATATCATGAATCAGTTAAAAAAAACAGAGCTGCAGGATCGGGTTGCCTGCGGAATAGGAAAAACCTATGAAAATCCGGAGGAATTGTTCAGAAGCTATCAGGAAGCAAAAGTCGCCTTTGAATTGGGACAATTGCTTGAAGTCGATATGCCTTCTTTTGCCAATATGGGTTTGGAAACGATCCTATATAAACATGACCTGCAAGCATTGAAAGAATTCTATTATTATGTTTTGGGAGATTTGCTGGAGTACGATGAAAACGGGGGTGAACTGATGTATACCCTTGAAAATCTGGCAAAATACCAGTTTGACTTAAAACAGACATCAGAAGCTCTCTTTCTTCACCGGAACACACTGCGATACCGGATTAAAAAAATCGAAGAAATTCTTAATATAAAAATGGATGATTTAAACAACCGGTTAAATATTATTGCTGCTCTAAAAATTAAACAACTTCATAAACTGTAAGGTATTTTCCGGACAATAGAGCGTAAAAAGACAGGACAAAACTATCGATGTTTTGTGTGCTCCCGGGCAATGCGGATCCGGATATTCGCCTAAAAGTATTCAATAGCCTCTTACCATTTTCACATTTTTAATAGAAACGGTGAAAGAAAGGTGGTGTTACACCATGGAAACATTTCGCAACGTTTGTCCCCGCAACTGCTACGGAACATGCGGCATCATCTCCCATGTGGAAAACGGAATGCTCACGAAAGTTACCGGTGATCCGAAACACGGTTTTTCACGGGGACGTCTTTGTGCAAAAGGGTATGCATATACCCAGTTTGTATACAATTCTTACCGTTTGAAATATCCGATTATACAAAGTCCGAGAGGTTCAGGGAATTGGAAGAGAATTTCCTGGGATGATGCTTATAACATCATAGCAGAAAAAATTCTTGAATTAAATGACCGTTACGGCTCAAACCTTGCATTGAGTTACAGTAAGTTTTCCGGAAATATAGGACTTCTTCATTTTGCGACAGAAGGAATGTTTAACAGCTTCGGCCCCCATACTAAACCATTCGGCAATTTATGCATGGGGACAGGGGAAATGGCGATTAAAACATCCTTCGGAAAAATGGCAAGCCCCGTCCCTGAAGATATGGCCGAGGCGAAACTGATCGTCATCTGGGGAGCCAATCCTGCAGTAACGAATATCCACCAAATGAAATTCATTTATGCCGCCCGGAAAAAAGGAGCAAAAATTGTTGTCATTGATCCTGTTTTTACAGAAACAGCATTAAAAGCCGACCTTTATATTCAAATAAAACCCGGTTCTGATGCTTATCTATCCTTCGGGATCGCCAAACTGTTGTTGGAAAAAAAGACTCCTGAGCACCATCCGGAACACCTGAACGGCTGGGAGGAATATAAGAATTTCCTTCAAAATAATGTCGATATGGATCAAATTTGCCAAAAAACAGGGGTCAAATACGAATATATCGAAAAATTGGCGGAACTTTACCACAACTGCAAACCTGCGGCAACTTGGAGCGGATTCGGTATCCAGCGTAATAAATACGGGGGAGAAAGCGTAGAAGCGCTTAATTCATTGGCAGCTTTATCAGGAAATATTAATGTTGTTAAAGGCGGCGGCGTTTATTTCGCACACGGAGATATTTATGACTTTCCATTAAATCTTGCCAACTTTCCGGAAAAGAAACATCCGTCCATTTCCCAATCACGCCTCATTAATATTTCAAATTTTGCTGCGGCAATCAGAGAATTAAAAGAGCCTCCCGTCAAATTTCTTTGGATTGCCTCTCGCAGCCCTTTATCCCAAGACCAGAATTTCAAAGCTTGGGAAGAACTGTTTCAAGAAATGGAATTAATTGTTACGGTCGATTTATATATGACCAATGCTGCCAAGATGTCAGACATCATTCTTCCCGCCGCCAGTCATTTTGAAGAAGAAGACCTGAACGTCGGCTATTGGCACCATTGGCTTGCCATCAATGAAAAAGCAATCCCGCCTTATTTTGAAGCAAAAAGCGACCTGCAAATTGCCAGAGAACTGACAAAACGCCTGAATGAACTGTCACCCGGATTCTCTGATTTTCCTTATGATCTTGAACCAATCGATTGGATTAAAAAAGAGTTAACCCCGGAAATTAAAAAAATATATGGGATCAGTTCCTATAAAGATTTACTTGATGGGCCGCGGCACCGTAAGCAAATAGAAACCGTTTGCGAAGAAGCTTTTTCTTTCCATATACCGAAAAAATGGAATCCGGACGCACAAGACAAGAAACCGTATCCTTACCGGCTTCTCTCGCCTCAATCCCTGTTGAAAATACACTCACAGTTTTCCAATATTTCCTGGCTGCATCCGGAACTTGAGGAAACCGTCGCAGAAATAAGTAAGAAAACAGCGGAAGAGAAAGACATTAAAGACGGGATGAAGGTAAGAATTTTTAACGGGCACGGCACTGTTACAGCCACGGCAAAAATTAATGCTTTTTTACCGGAAGATGTGATTCTTGTTAGGCAAACGGCCAAAAATACCATTAACCGGCTCATTACCACCCGATTGCATGATGAAAATAATCCGGAGAGCACTTATTTTTACGACAGTTTTGTCGATATTTCAAAGAAAGAGGGGCACTGAACATGATCAAGCAAATGGGATTTATTTTTAATGCAGATGCCTGTATTGGCTGTATGGCCTGTGAGGTTGCCTGCCGGAATGAAAATAAAACCTTTGCAAATGTAAAATGGCGGCGGGTAACGAAGATATCCCAGGATTCTTTTTTGTCCAATTCCTGTAACCATTGCAGCAGCCCCGAATGTTTCCGGGTTTGTCCGGAAAGTGCTTTTACAAAGCGGTATGACGGGATTGTGCTTATAGACTCAAGCCTTTGCAACGGTTGCAAACTTTGCGTCCAAGCCTGTCCTTACGACGCACCGCAATTTGATTATGAAACAAATAAAGTCACAAAATGTCAAATGTGCTATCCCCGGCAGGATCAGGGACTTCTTCCGGCATGTGTGGAAGCCTGCTCTACGGCGGCACTTGGCTTGACAGATTTGGAAGTTTTTATGGATCCAAAAGCTGTTCCGGCAATCGAAGGTTTTCCGGATATCCGTATTACTCAACCGTCCATTGCCTTCTACCCGGTAAGAAAAAAGGAAAGATATTTTCTGGAAAACTGAATTTACCCATGGGAGGCATGTTTATTTATAAAAATCCTATTCTATTACGGCACATGGTGAAAGATGCGGGTTTATTACTCTGCATTTCATTAAGAGAATTCCGGCCGGCTCCTATGAAAAAACAAAACAGCTTAGCTGTGATCATCAAAGCCGGGCACGGCTAAGCTATTTATCTCTGTAACCTAATCTTGCAGAGATTTTTTTTCCCACTTCAAGAATTTTATCTTTCAGTTCCTCAATACGTTCTTCTGTCATGCGCAAGGTTGGCCCTGAAATACTGATGGCTGACACGGCAGCGCCTGTGTGGTCAAAAATCGGAACGCCAATACAAGTAATTCCATACTCATTTTCTTGGAGATCAAGAGCATACCCTCTTTGTTTTACAGTTGCCAATTCCCGGAAGAAAGTCTCCTTATCTGTAATCGTATATTCCGTATGTGCTGACAATCCTTTCCGCTCAATAATTTCTCTGGCCTCTTTTTCCGGTAAATAAGCCAGAATGGATTTGCCGACAGCAGTACAATGCATGGGCGCCCTTTTTCCAACCTTGGAGTGCATTCTTAATGTTTCATTTCCCTCAAGCTTTTCTATATAGACGACCTCTCCCTGGTCATAAACCACGAGGTGGATCACTTCATTTGTATATTCCTCCAGTTCCTGCAAATACGGCCGCGCCTCTGTCCGAAGATCAATGGAATCAAGGAGTTTCGTGCTTATTTCGAGGAACTTGTAACCAAGCTTGTAACGTCCGGTGTCAGGATCTTGTTCAACGTATCCGTACTTTACCATCGTAGCCAAAATTCTGTAGACGGAACTTTTATTAATATCTATATGTCTTGCAATCTCTGAAACTCCCAGACCACCCTTATGGGCGCTGATAATTTCGATAATATCCAAAGCTCTGCTTACAGATTTCACCATATTTTCCCTGTCTGTCATATGTTTCACCTGCCTGCTAAAAAATATTAAATCAACTCTGCCAGTACTAAAAGAAACAGACTTTTATTACCTTTTCTTATAAAAACATTCACACTGCGGCATTTTAAAACAGATTACAACTCCAATTATAAATCAATTCAGGGCAAAAATGTTCACTGTTCAAAAGATTCAAACCTTTATTCAATTCCTCCGCTTTCTATGAAAAATAAATCTGGCGGGAAAAGTATCGTTATAAATAAAAAAATTGCCTGGTAGAACGAAAATGACAGTTCATCGATCATTAAGCTTATAAATACAGAAGAAAAGCTGTTCCCCTGGGACTTGATTTAATTATTTTATAAATGCCCTCTTGAAACAGCTTTGCATAACAATAACCAAGCAGCGG
>JANWJP010000179.1 GCA_025451895.1 Robertmurraya sp. | reverse complement strand
CGACAAAAGAACAAGAAAACGTACAGAACCTGTCAAAGGAAAGGCCGGATTTTTCACGAATATTAAAAGGGTCCGGGCTGAGAGAGTCCCTTTTTGATATCAAAAGACAGCTCTTTGAGTGAAAAAATACAGCACTTGGCCGCATTAAAGCGGATGGCCTCCAAAATAATACGGGGATTCAAAGAATGAAAATCTGATAGCCCCCGTTTGCATCGGCCGCGGAACAAAATTTTTCTTAATTGATCGTTTGTTGAAGCTGTCCTTTCGGTTTGCAAGCCTCTTTGTTTAAAATTTCCTTTTTAACCGTTATAATAAAAGTAATCAAAAATCAGGAATATATATCATTATGTAAGTGGAAAATGGAATATTTTTGCGGATAGTTAAAGAAAAGCCCGTACGGATGGAAAAAATGCCGGATTTTCCGGCAAGTCCGGATTATCAGCCTGTTATTCGGGAACTTAGTGCACCCCGCTTTTTTCAGAAAATAAGGTCCGCAAAAAATGAAAGTAGGGAAGATGATGTGTGTACCTAAGGAAGGAGAACCAATCCAAATCCATAGTTATAAACATAATGAACAAATTCATCGGATCTGGCATGAGACAACGGTCCTTAAAGGCACAAAAAAATTGGTGATCGGCGCAAATGATCGCACTCTGGTGACGGAAGCAGACGGACGGACGTGGGTTACCCGTGAGCCTGCAGTATGTTATTTTCATGCCCGGTATTGGTTTAATATTATCGGGATGCTTCGGGGAGACGGAATATATTATTACTGTAATTTAAGCTCGCCCTTTATTTTTGATAAGGAAGCTTTAAAATATATTGATTATGATTTAGATATTAAGGTGTTCCCTGACATGACTTTTACGCTCTTGGATGAAGATGAATATGAAAAACACCGGAAAGAAATGAACTATCCTGATGTGATTGATCGCATTTTGAAAAAAAACGTTGAAGAATTGATTCAGTGGATTCGCCAAAGAAAAGGGCCGTTTGAACCGGATTTCATAGATAAGTGGTATGAAAGGTATTTGACTTACAGAAGTTAAAGCCGTAATAAAAGAGCGGGCTGTGTTTGCTGCAGGATTTGATACCAAACTGACCCCCGGGAAGCCGGAAGTCAGCGGGCGGAATTGCAGGAAAACGGCCATTGTCCAATTTTTCTGAGAGAAAAATACTGCAGAATGGGTAAATCGGCAAAAAAAGCAGCTGTTGATGCAGCTGCTTTTAATCATGGGTTAATTCCTCAATATTTACTTTGTTTTCTTTTTTGTGATGAGTGACAAAGCTTGTTACGAGGATATCAAGATGCTCCAAATAGTCATTATATTCAATAATCGACGAGATGATTTGCATGATGTGGAAGAAAGTTGCTTCATGTTCAAAATCGAGCTTTTGCTGTTGGGCGATGAACAGGCTGAACAGTTCTTTGCGGTTGACTCTTGTCACATCATCCTCAACAATGGTTACCGGCTTTACTTTTCCGATGAACTTCAGCATGATTTGTTCATGAAGTTCCATTAAGAAATCCAATTGATATTGAATTTCCAGCTGGAGGTTTTCCGGTAAAAGGGAAATTTCATTTTCAAAACGGTTCAGTCGTTTTAAAACATCCAGCGCACGGTTTGAAGTGGCGATCATTTGCCGGTAAATAACCAATTTCCGGGCTTTTGGCAGCCGGTTTCTTTTAAAATAGTTCCTTTCCTCTTTATACATGACATAGAGTTCTTCCGCTTCACGGATATCATCCTGAAGCGTTTTGATATCTTTTTTCAGGAGCGAGTATTCTGTTGCACCGCGGGTGGTTACGCGAATCCATTTAGAAATTTCTTCCGTTACATAAGAAATTTTTTGATAAAGCTTGTTTTCATATTTTGGCGGCATAAACACAAGATTTACGACGAATGCGGAGAAAACACCGAGCATGATTGTTCCAAACCGCAATAATGCAAATTCGATAAATGATTCACTCGGGCTCTCCATTACAACAATCATCGTAACCAATGAAAGGGAGATCGTGTTGCCGATTTTTAATTTCAGGTTAATGGCGATAAGGATAATGGCAGCCAAGCCAATGATGATCGGATGATTTCCCAGTGTCAAAGCGAAGACAATCGCGATAACGGCACCGATGACATTCCCTTGAATTTGCTCAATAATGGTTAAATAAGAACGATAAATGGTGGGTTTAATGGCGAAAATAGCTGCAATAGGTGCAAAAACTGGTGATGGCAGCCCCAGAAGCTCTGCCAACAGCAAAGATAAAACAATTGCAATTCCAGTTTTTAAAATACGGGCGCCAAACTTCATTGATCAATTTTCCTTTCTTTTGTTCTTAACTCTTCACAAGGATTCGTTGACGCAACTTTCCTCAATAAGAATGCCGTTTGTAACGGGAAAAACGGTGAACACCTGAATACTGACCCGCAACCGCAGGCTAGAAATCTTTTCCAATAACACTTACGTAAATGCCGCACTTAACCGTGGACGGTATGTATGACAAGCTTTGTGATGAAACGTCCACTTTATTTGGCATTGTAATTATCAATTATATACTTTAGCCGATTTTGGCGTTTTAAACAATTTACTGTTTTCGCAAATGTAATTTTTTTTAACCCGGATTGAATCGAGGGGTCTTTTGAATCCTGTTTACACTGATTCATACCATTGTAAAAAATTAATAAAACGTTTGTTTAAGTTTCGGATCAATGGCCGGAAACGGGATGAGGTTTAAGGGGTTAAACTCTGGCCTTTCAAGGTGAAAAGATTTTCGCCTAACTGTCATGATTAAAACTTACAAGGACGTCAACTAATCATATCATTAAGCCGGGCATTTTGACCACTTTCGCAATAATGGAGGGCTTATAAAAGGGAGAACGCAGAGCAAGCCACTATTGCTCTGCGCTCCCGGACATGAAGGTTTAGCCGGCAAGTTGTAAAACTAAAGTCAATCGCTTCATTTTATTCTGCGGCTAATTTTTCAAAAGCACGATCAACAGCTTGAATGGTTACATCAATATCTTCTTTTGTATGGGCAATCGTAATAAACCATGCTTCATATTTTGAAGGAGCCAGGTTAATTCCCTGTTGAAGCATCAGTTTGAAGAAGCGGGCGAACATTTCGCTGTCGGTTTTTTGCGCCTGCTCATAGTTTTCTACCTTTTGGTCGGTAAAGAAAACGGTTAATGCTCCTTTTAAACGGTTTATGGTTACCGGGATTTTATACTTCCTGGCAGCTTCCGAAATTCCGTTCTCCAATCTTGCCCCCAATTCGTCTAAGTACTCATAAATGCCTTCTTCTTTTAAAACTTCCAGGCAGGCGATTCCGGAAAGCATCGAAGCCGGATTTCCCGCCATGGTTCCCGCTTGATAGGCAGGTCCCAGAGGGGCTACTTTATCCATAATTTCTTGTTTTCCGCCGTATGCACCGATTGGAAGGCCTCCGCCGATAATTTTACCCATTGCGGTCAAATCGGGTTTGATTCCGTACAGGTCCTGGGCGCCTCCGTACATGAAGCGGAAAGCGGTAATGACTTCATCGTAAATGACAAGCGCGCCGGCTTCGTGGGCCAGGTCATTGACTTGTTGGAGGAAGCCTTCTTTCGGTTCCACGATCCCGAAGTTGCCGACAATTGGTTCGACCAACACGGCTGCCACCTCATTGCCCCATACTTCCAAAGCGGCTTTAAATGGTTCAATGTCGTTAAAAGGAACGGTAATTACCTCTCTGGCAATGCTTTGGGGAACACCGGCAGAGTCGGGAGTTCCCAGGGTTGAAGGGCCGGATCCGGCGGCGACAAGAACAAGATCAGAGTGGCCGTGATAACATCCGGCAAATTTTATGATTTTGTCCCTTCCCGTATAGGCGCGGGCCACGCGGATCGTTGTCATCACCGCTTCTGTTCCCGAGTTTACAAAGCGAATTTTCTCCAGATTGGGCATCGCTTCCTGAAGCATTTTCGCAAATTTTATTTCATGGGGAGTCGGTGTACCGTACAGAACTCCTGTTTCCGCAGCTCTTTTTATGGCCTCTGTAATATGGGGATGGGCGTGACCGGTTATGATCGGTCCGTAGGCTCCCAAATAATCGATATATTTATTTCCGTCCACATCCCAAAAATAGGCTCCCTTTGCCCGTTCCATGACCACCGGAGCACCGCCCCCAACAGCCTTATAAGAGCGGGAAGGGCTGTTGACTCCCCCGACTATGTATTTTAAAGCTTCTTCGTACAATTGCTCTGATTTGGAAAAATCCATGCTCAGAAAACCTCCTTATTAAATTTTTTCTTAATCAGCGGTTATAAGAATACGGTCCGCATCCAGTTTCCCCTTTAGTGCCAACACTGAAAAAACACACCGGTTGTTGAGACCGGTAAGATTATAAAACAATGCAAACAATCAGTGTACCGTTCAAATTGTGAAACATCCATGAACTATTGTAGCATTTTTGTATAAAAAATTCGCTGTCAAACCCGTCAGACACAAACTCTTCGATATTTTTCCTAATGACCGGGTTGTGCATGAACAATTACCTGTGGGCTTTGTTCTATTAAAAAATAGCCGGGAGTATAATAGACTATACATCTTTTGCAATTGTGCAGGCAGAAACGGGGAAAGAGATTCATTTTTAGGAGAGGAAAAGGATGATTTTCTATTTGACTATGACAATCATCGTTCTCAGTATTGTTAACAGCATCCGGTTGCTCTTTACTCCTCAAAAGGTATCGGGAAAGAAGGTTTCCATTGAAAACTTTTTATATTTTGCAGCTATTTATGCAACGGTTATGATTGGATTCGGGTTGATGTATATTATCCTCGAAATGCAAGGATATCCAGTGCTTGATGACGGCGCCAGCGGAAGCGGAGCGGAGATGAATTTTATGTCCCGCCTTCAGACAAGCCTGTATTTCAGTGCAGTAACCCTTTTTTCCGTCGGATACGGAGAAATTGCCCCGATTGGAATCGGGCGGTTTATTGCCGTATCGGAAGCGTTAATCGGTTACACTATTCCGGCAGCATTTGTAGCCAGAACTGTTTTGGATATTGAAAAATAGTGGTGAATTTAAAAAATTGTCTTTTGCTTTCATTTCGGATAAGCTATGGTTGTAAACTTCCGGAATGGTGCAAACAGCGGCAAATTTTCCCTGTCTTGCAAAGTGTCAGAAAAAAGAACACAGACGGCCGGGTGAAAAGTACGGTGAAGTACAGGTTGAATGTGCCGGGTTAAAATGGTTTTGACATACGGAAGGAGCGCCTGCAAAAAATTACATTTGCAAGTAAGGATGGAAATCAACACTCAGCAATGACAACAATAATGATTGAAGATTTCTTTTACTGGAGGTTATTGTCATGACAGTTGAAATCGGTTTGGAGGCGCCGGATTTTTCCCTGCCCGCCAGTAACGGGAAGACTGTGAGTTTATCAGACTTCCGCGGCAAAAATGTTGTTCTTTATTTTTATCCAAAGGACATGACGCCGGGATGCACAACAGAGGCTTGTGATTTCCGCGACCATCATGATGCCTTCGCAGAATTGAATGCGGTGATTTTGGGTGTCAGCCCGGATCCGGTGAAAAGACATGAGAAATTTATAGAAAAGCACGGATTGCCGTTTTTATTGCTTGCCGATGAAGAACATAAAGCGGCAGAAGCTTACGGGGTCTGGAAACTTAAGAAGAACTTCGGAAAAGAATATATGGGAATTGAGCGGTCCACATTTATTATTGACAAAGAGGGCAGACTTGTTAAAGAGTTTCGAAAAGTAAAAGTAAAGGGGCATGTGGAAGAAGCGCTGGCGTATATTAAAGAAAATCTGTAAAAATATCAAGATTGGTGTTATACTTATACCAATCTTGATATTTTTTTTGCCGAAAATTAGGGTATTGTCAGGTTTATTGCAGTTTTGATACAAATATATTAGGCAGATTACCAGTTTAACCTGTGGGTAAGCAACTTTTTGTCGTATTTTTACGGCTGCTCCGGTCCGGTTTGGCGCGGGAATCACTATTTTTGAAGCAGTTGCTGTATGGGAGACCCCGTGCTTTTTAAAGTGTCCGTAACCAGAGAAGTCCGCTTTTTTTTTCTAAAGCAGACAATAAAAATTAGGAGAATGACTATGAGCGAAAAAGCAATTTATATTCTCTTGACTGATACAGGGACGTGGTTCTCAAGAGCAATAAAATTATACACCGGTGCACCCTACAACCATGCTTCTATTGCTTTGGATGAAGAGTTAAATGAACTGTACAGTTTTGGCAGGAAGGTTTACACAAACCCGTTTTCGGCGGGTTTTGTTCAGGAACATATTGATCGCGGAGTCTTTTTTCATCAGAAGAATACGAGATGTGCCCTATATAAAATGAAGATAAAACAGGAGCAGTATAACCTTTTAAAACAAAATATTTCCCAGTTTAAGAGTTTTTCATCGCAATACCGCTACAATCTTCTCGGTATTTTTGCAATGGCTGTTAATATGGAACTGAAAAGATCCAATGCTTATACATGCTCCCAGTTCGTTGCAACAGTACTTGAACGAAGCGGTATTGCTTTGCCGGGTAAGCCTCCGGAATTAATGAGACCGGATGATTTTCCGAAAATGCCTAATTTGGAATTGATATACGAAGGGAAACTTCACGATTATTTTTCAGTTCACCATCAGCCCGTTCGAATTTCAAACGCTATAAATATTTAATAGGAGCCCAAAGGCAGTCAACCGGCTGCCCATTTTCTTTTTATTGTGGTTTTTGTCCATTCATAATATGCAATATTGAATACCCTTATATCAGGGCATACCTCCTCAACTAAGAACAATTTTTTGACGGGCTGAACGGCCTGTCGTTTTTTATATCCCATAAATATGTCTTATCCTGATTTACCGGCAGTTTTACAGGGACTGCCTGTTTTTTGAAAAAAGGACAATGCCCGTATTTTCCTGCATTCAATTGAAATTTTTTTACGTATGCTACATAACATATAATACAAATTAATTTTACCCCGCCGTAATGGATTATTTCATATCTAAGCAAAGTGAAATGTTACCGGTTTTACGGGCGGGGAAGTAATATAAGTAAGACTTGAAAGGGAAAAATGAATCTTTGTTACTTAACAATTTTTGTAATTATTATTTAATAATTTGATTAATTATTGTCGAAATTATGGTCTAAATAAAGAATACAGTGCTAAAAGTTTGGGAAATGGGCGTGAAATATTGACAAAACAGGCTGAATGTTAGTACACTAATTATAAAGATTATAAAGTAATAATTCGTACTAGAAAGAGGTGCATGGCGGTGTCTAACAGTGAACTGAAAGAAGCACTTGATACCTTGAAAGCAACCGGAGTTCGGATTACTCCACAACGTCATGCGATACTTGAATATCTGATAAAATCGATGTCACACCCGACGGCTGATGAAATTTACAAAGCTTTAGAGGGTAAATTCCCTAATATGAGTGTGGCAACGGTTTATAACAACTTAAGGGTATTTCGTGAGGTTGGCCTTGTAAAAGAACTGACCTATGGAGATTCGTCCAGCCGGTTTGATTATGTTACTTCCAATCATTATCATGTGATTTGCGAAAGCTGCGGCAAAATAGTGGATTTTCACTATCCTGCATTAGATGAAGTGGAACAGCTTGCATCCCATGTTACAGGCTTCAAGGTTAGTCACCATAGAATGGAAGTGTACGGAACCTGTCCGGATTGCCAGAAAAAAGATGTACATTAAAAAAATTGTATCGGTTTTTTAACTGATAACCTTAAGAAGGTTGTCAGTTTTTTTGTCCTTTTTTCCCTTTTTAAATTGCCTTTGTTAAAAATGAACAAAAAGAAAATCCGTTCTTTAGAACGGGATAAAGTGCATGGATTCCGGATGCTATTTTTCATTCTTATTATATTTTTCATCAAATTCTTTTCCGGCCAGTTGAAGATCGGTGGTCAAAGGCTCGCGGCAATACATGCAAATATCAACTTTCCCCAGCATTTTGGTAACTTTTTGACAGCCGGGACAAACTACCCTTACGGCTGCGGAGGACAACATACCTATCCAAAAGTAAACGACAGAACTGCCAATAATGGATAATAATCCCAGCAAAATAAAGATGGCCATAACAATCGGAGAGGTACGAAAAAACATCCCGATGTACATAATAATAAAGCCAAGGAAAACCAGACCAAGGGCAAAACTGCGTATTTTATTGATTTTGCTTGAGTACCTTATCATCCCAATCCCCCTTTATAAATATGTATTATGATAGCATTTTCTCTATTTGAAATATAGAAATATGAATTTGTCGAAATTTGTCTTGATAGGAGAAGGAATTTCTTGTTTTTATGTCGAAATATAAGAAGACGAAAAGGGGGTATTATTCATGGAAACCATTCTTCGACCGATTTATCAGGAACGTGCCGGCCATCCGAATACGTTGGGAGTCGTTATTATTGAAGAAGGACAATATTCAGTCCCCTCCACTGATCGTTTTGATGCAATTTTGTTGATTATCGTTAAGGATGCCGAGCAGTCTGTTTTTGTTAAACATTATATAAACGATGATAAGAAGGCAGCTATGCATATTGTTACGGATGAGCAGCTTCGCGACTGGCTCCTTCACGGTACAAACAAACAAATAATTAATTGGATATATAACGGCAAAGTACTTTTTGACCGGAACGAATACATGAACAATTTGAAGGCCGAATTAATTGATTTTCCTTTTTCTATGAGAAAAATAAAATCAGGCTTGGCTTTTGCCAGGTTGATCCGCAGTTTTACTGACGGAAAAAAATTATATGAAAGAGAGCATTATTTGGATGCTTATCATTCTGCCATTCATGCCTTGCATCATTTGGGTTGTATGGCCGTGATCGAAAAAGGTTTTCTTCCTGAGGTTACCTCATGGCAACAAGTGAAAAAAATCGAACCCGAAATTTATAAATTATATGAAGAATTGATAACGAGCGATGAATGTCTGAGCAAAAGATTGGAACTGTTTTTTCTTGCCGGCGGGTTTTTAGTTCATTCAAAAACACAATCCGGAATGACACATTTCTTAGAAGTTCTCCGTGAAAAAGAATTGTGGACGATTGATGAGATGTTAAATCACGCCAATTTGCAAAACTACTCGCTAAACCTGTTGCCCATGTTGGAATATTTAATTGAGAAAGGGTACATCAAAGTCGTAAAAACAGAAACTAAAGGTAAAAATATATGGCATCGTTATTACTCGCTGAATCAGGAGTAAAAATAAATACAAAAAAAGGGTTGACGGTTTTGTGTAAGTCTGATATATTTATAAGCGTCGCTGCGAAACAACAAAAGAATTTCGCAGCCGCGGTAAAAAACTGTTGACAGATTTCTGTCGGCGAGATATAATAAAAAAGTCGCTTCAAAAAAGCGATAAAATAAATTTCGTTTCGTCTTGTTCTTT
>JANWJP010000178.1 GCA_025451895.1 Robertmurraya sp. | reverse complement strand
TTCCCGTTCAATTTGGGATCCAAAATGGAATATTTGAGCCCGTGGCTGCCGCATTTTTTTTGAATTGGGACCCAAAAAGAGATTTTGAGTCCCGTGTTCAAGTCTTATCCAGTCATACGGGATCCAACTTGCCATTTTAGATCCCGTGGCAAGGCATTTCTTGGAATTATGGGATCCAAAACAATATTTTAAATCCCGTTTGTTCCACTTCCGGTTCAATTTGGGAGCCAAAATGGAATATTGGAGCCGGAATCAACTGCCTCTTTTATTAAAGGGAATCTAAAACATAATATTGGAGCCGGTTTATTTTAAAACCGGTTCAACTCGGGATCTAAAACAACTGAATATTTGCTCCCGAGTTGATTGCTATTTTGGCTTCTATCCCCTCCGGATACCGGCCATCATCCCCCCTCTTCCCACTTCCCACATCTTGCATCCGGCCTCTCTTCTCTTGCTTCTGCCTTTTGCTGTTCCCACTCATCCCCGGCTCCCGGCCCCCTGTTTTACGACAAAAAATAAAAAGGATGTCTTTTTCAGCCGCAGCTTTTTAAGACAACCTTTTTTATTTGCACAATTGTTTATTCAAATAAAGTACTTACTGATTGATCTTCGTGGACACGAATAATAGCCTCACCGATTAAAGGCGCTACTGAAAGTTGCTTAATTTTTGGAATTTTCTTCTCCTCCGGAAGTTCAATGGAATTTGTCACAACCAATTCCTTAATTTTGGAGTTTTGGATTCTTTCAATAGCAGGCCCGGAGAGGACTGCATGTGTACAGCAGGCATATACTTCAATAGCTCCATGCTCAATTAAAGCATTGGCCGCAAGAGTAATGGTTCCGGCTGTATCAATAATATCGTCGATTAATATCGCAATTTTGCCCTCAATATGGCCGACAATATTCATAACCTCTGCCACATTTGGCCTCGGTCTCCGCTTATCAATAATGGCAATTGGAGCCTTAAGCCGTTCTGACATTTTCCGGGCGCGGGTAACACCGCCATGGTCCGGAGAAACAATTACAATATCCCCCGGGAAGTCCTTTTTCGAAAAATAGTCAGATAAAATTGGCTCACCCAATAAATGATCGGTCGGAATATCAAAGAAGCCCTGGATTTGCGGTGCATGTAAATCAAGGGTAATCACTCTTGTAGCACCTGCAGTTTCGAGCAGATTGGCTACCAGTTTGGCAGTAATTGGCTCACGGGCTCGTGCTTTTCTGTCCTGACGGGCATAACCGAAATAAGGCATAACGATATTAATGGTCGCAGCTGATGCCCGCTTAAGAGCATCGATCATGATTAACAATTCCATTAAATGCTCATTAACCGGAGAGCTTGTCGATTGAATGACATATACATCGCAGCCGCGGATACTTTCTTCAATATTAATTTGCACCTCCCCGTCACTGAAACGGGTAACTGTGCATTTTCCTAATTCCACCCCTATAAACCGGGCTATCTCCTCAGCCAGGGAACGGTTCGAATTTAAGGTGAATACCTTTAAGTTTGGGTCTAGATACTGGTTTGGCATGATGGACCTCCAAAAATGTAATTTCTGTTTATTTCTGTTTGTTTTTTAACTTTTCCACATAATTTTCCTTATTGATTTGTTGGGCACGCGCAATGGCCAGAGCGTTTCCGGGAACATCCTTCGTAACGGTTGAACCTGCGGCAATATAAGCGCCTTTTCCGATCGTTACAGGAGCTACAAGATTTGAGTTGCATCCGATAAAGACTTCGTCTTCAACCTTTGTCAAATGCTTCTTCTTACCGTCATAGTTTACCGTGATTGATCCGCATCCGATATTTACATCACTTCCAATCTCGGCATCCCCAATATAGCTCAAATGGGAAGCCTTACTTCCGCGGCCAAATACTGTTTTCTTAATCTCCACAAAATTCCCTATTTTTACTTCATCATGGATTTGCGAATTCGGGCGTATATGGGCAAAAGGACCAATAGCCACACCGGAGCCGATTTCCGAATCACAAACAACAGATTGGCGAATGACAGTGCCGTCGCCAATCGTACAATTGTTGACTTCACTGTTTGGTCCGATGACGCAATCAGAACCAATCTTAGTCGCACCGGAGATTCTTGTACCCGGATGGATAATCGTATCACTGCCAATTTCCGCATCTGCATCTATGTAAGTATGATCGGGATCGATAATAGTAGCTCCATTTCTCATATGATACTCATTGATACGTTTCCTCATGATCTTTTCAGCCTGTGATAAGGCAACCCGGTCATTAACGCCGAGCGTCTCGGAAAAATCACCGGTTACATAGGCAGAAACAATCTCTCCGGCATTTTTTAATATTTCTATCACATCGGGCAAATAGTATTCACCCTGAACATTATCATTTGAAACCATTTTTAAAGCGGCAAAAAGAGCTCTATTGTCAAAACAATAGGTTCCCGTATTGATTTCATTTATCTTTCGTTCTTCTTCAGAAGCGTCTTTGTGCTCGACAATTTTTTCAACAAGACCTTCTTCATTCCGGATAATCCGTCCGTATCCGGCCGGATCGTCGGCCAAAGCAGTCAATACGGTAGCCTTTGCATTTGTTTCTTCATGATGTGTAAATAAATTGGCCATCGTTTCTGACGTAATTAATGGAGTATCCCCGCAAACAACGAGGGTGACTCCTTCCTTATCCTCCAATAGTTCTTTTGCCTGAAGAACGGCATGCGCTGTTCCCAGCTGTTCTTCCTGCAAAACAAAACGGCATTGATCTCCAAGCTGAGATTTAACCAACTCAGCACCATGACCGACAACAGTAACGATTTCATCAATATTCAGTTTTGAAATTTGATTTATAACATGCTGAACCATAGGTTTTCCGCAAACAGGATGCAGGACTTTATAAAGCTTAGACTTCATTCTTGTCCCTTGACCTGCGGCCAGTATTACCGCATATCTATTCGTCATTAACAGTCCTCCATTTTCACCTTTTTATCCATTAAGAATATATCTCAAAAAATAAATGATTTCAAGGCACGTCGGGAAACTTGCAAACCAGATATTGATGGGATTTTCGGGGAATATCAGCTTTACTTGAGGGGAATTGGAAGAATTGGCTTATTTTGCTAAAAAATTCTGCTTAATTAGCTGTTTTAAGCAAGCTTTTAATTATTGAATAGAATCGATCAATTTTATGACAATTAATAATAAAACTCATTACTTTATGTTTTTAAACCCGAAAAAAAGAGCCGTACTAATGAAGTAGGCCCTTGTTGTTAGTCGCATCCAGAATTTTATGAGGCACCGGCTTCCTCAAGTTCAACCTCTAATTCTCCCAACCGGTGGTACTCTGCTAAAACCGCATCCTGGATCTTTCCGCGCGTTGCTGAATTAATCGGATGTGCAATATCACGGAATTCACCATCCGGAGTACGCTTGCTCGGCATTGCGACAAATAATCCATTATTGCCATCAATAACGCGAATATCATGAACAACAAATTCATTGTCCAGTGTTATTGATGCAATCGCTCTCATTCGTCCATCCGTATTTACCCGGCGCAGTCTTACGTCAGTTACTTCCATTTTGTTCACCGCCTTTAAAAAAAGATTAAATTGAATTCTAGTTAAGTAATTCAACAAATTTTCTCTATATCCTTCTTTTACTGGAAATTTTTTTTGAAAATTACGTCTAATGTGTGAACTTTCTTTGTGTAAAAAATTACCAAACCCAGCTATAACAAAATGCATTTCTATAAAAAACTGCCCTCTCTTCTCTAAAAAGCTGCATTGGCAGGCATGTTGTATTTGCCTGCACAAAACAGACTTTTATTCACCTGAAAAGAGAGAAAAATCACTATTGTTTATGAAAATTTAATTTTTAACCAGGGCAATAACCTCAATTTCAATTAAAACGTCCTTAGGAAGTCTGGCCACTTCAACACAAGAACGGGCAGGTTTGTGTTCTGAAAAATATTCTCCGTAAACCTCATTCATGGCAGCGAAATCATCCATATTTTTAATAAAGCAAGTTGTTTTTACCACCGTATCAAGGGAGGCTCCCGCTTCCTTCAACACCGCTTTCAAATTGCTGAAAACCTGATGGGTCTGTTCTCTGATATCTCCTTCAACAAGGGTTCCATCAGGTCTGAGCGGGATTTGGCCGGAACTGTAAAACATATTGTTTACAATAATCCCCTGTGAATACGGGCCGATTGCCTGTGGCGCTTCATTTGTTTGTACAACCTTCATTTTTGTTTCCTCCTTAAAAATCTCCATTTGATCAATTTTTCGCTTTTTTAAAGTAATTTCCTTCACGGACAGTGATTTTTTTATTTTTCACATCCACGTCAGAAAGCTTTATTAAAGATAAATAATCATCAACAAGCCGTTCACCGGTTTTCTCTGCTTCTACAAGGACTGCTATCCCGGCTAATTCGCAGTTAAACTCCTGCAGCAAATTAATCATTCCGTTTATCGTACCGCCGGCCCTCATAAAATCATCCACAATGAGGACTTTGGAACCTTCCTTCAAACTGCGCCTTGACAGAAGCATCGTTTGAATTCTTTTCGTTGATCCGGACACATAATTAATGCTTACCGTCGGGCCCTCAGTCACCCTGCTGTCGTTTCTGACGACAACAACAGGAACATTTAATTGGGAGGCAACAGCATAAGCGAGGGTAATCCCTTTTGTTGCTATCGTCATTACCACATCAATTTCTTTTTCTGCATAATAAGAAGCCAACAAACGGCCTGCCTGATTTACATGAGCCGGACACCCCATAATATCGGCCATATATAAATAACCGCCCGGCAACAGCCTGTCCGGATTGGCAAGTAACTCACATAATTCCTCTACAAACGGCCGGGCCTCACTCTCGGGAACTTTCACAAAAAACTTCACACCTCCGGCCGCTCCCGGAATCGTTTTCAAAGTGCCAATCCCTCTATGTTCAAACGTTTCTTTAATAATTGCCAAATCTTCGCTTATGGACGATTTTGCAGCTCCGTACCTTTCTGCAAAAAAAGACAAGGAAACAAGCTTGCGCGGATGATCCAGCAAATAGCTTGTCATATCAATCAATCTCTCGCTGCGGCGGAATTTCACAGGAACTACCTCCCTACAATCCGAATAATTTAACGATAATATATCATTAATATACGGATTTAATCAAGAGTATGCCGCTGTCCGAGCATTCTTACGGCAAAAACCTGTTCACAAAATCCACGCAGACTGTTATAAATACGGTTCATCCGCGAATCATGCTGAACAAGGGCAAACACCGTCGGTCCGCTTCCGCTCATCAAAGCAGCATCCGCGCCGCAGCGAATCATGTGATCTTTAATTTGCTCCACTTCCGGATGAAGCTTAAAAGTGACATCCTCCATCACATTGCCCACACTTTGGCAAATTCCTTCAAAATCCCGATCCAAAATAGCCTGCATCATGGCTTTTGTATCCGGATGTTTTAGAGAATTTAAATCCAAACGCCCGTAAATATCCGCCGTGGAAACACCTATGGCCGGTTTTGCCAAAACTACCCAGCATGGCGGCGGCGGGGGAAGTTCTTTAATTTTTTCTCCTCTTCCGGTTGCCAACGCGGTTCCTCCGTACACACAAAAAGCCACATCCGAACCGATTTCCGAACCCAATTCCGCCAGTTCATCAAGACTCAGTCCTAAATTCCACAACTTATTTAATCCTCTCAGCGTGGCCGCTGCGTCACTGGAACCTCCGGCCAATCCCGCTGCTACAGGTATAACCTTTTCGATTCCAATCAATACACCCTTTTTTATATGAAACCGGTCCTTTAAAAGTTTGGCCGCCTGATAAGCCAAATTCCGCTTGTCATCAGGAACATAACGGTTTAAAGAATTTATGTGAATTTCATCCTCCGGCAGGGATGATAATTCAATCCGGTCTGCCAAATCAATCGTTGTCATTACCATTTCTACTTCATGGTAATTGTCCGGTCGTTTATACAACACGTCCAATGTTAAATTAATTTTTGCCGGAGCTTTCACTAATACCTTCAACACTTCCACCTACTTTAAATACGTTGCAAGTTTTTGTCCTATTTTACCACAAAGCACAATCGATAAGACGTGCTGTTCTTGACATTCTTTAAAAACTTTTATTCCAAAGAACCCGTTCCGAATGATTGGCAGTATATTCAGAGGACTTTTCCCAAAAAATATTATTTGTTGCACTTAAATCCCACCGTTGTTTCCGGGGTCTGACTCCCTTTCTCTCACCCCTGGACTTCACGCCTCAAAAAAAGAGGCTGCTGAAGCCTATTCTTCAGCAACCCCTGCATGGTGTCATTATAAAAAAGATTCTAAACAGTAAATCATTGGAACATTTAAAGAGTAAGAGTCAGCAAGTCAGCGTTTGCCGGCCAGTTGTCTTTCCGCCATTTCAATGGCCAGCTTGACCATGTTTCCCGCATCTTTAGCGCGGATGCCGCCCCAGCCTTCCCTTTGGACGACATCATAAAATCCCAATTCCTTTGCGAGTTCCTCTTTCAGCCTCTCTGACATGATTCCTCTTCTTCTGCCCAAAAAGAATCTCTCCTTTCACCACCATGCATCATTAGTATGGATACCGATAAAATAATTCATGTTACCCTTATTTATCCTGCTAAGCATAAGATATGAAAGAACAGCAACCGGGCTTGCTGCGGACATCAGGCACCCGGCTAAAAAAAGGCAGTTGTCCACTTTTGGCAAAAAAGGAAAGAACCTTCAATTTCATTGCAAAAAAAATACACACCGTACGACCAAGGGGGTCCCGATGTGCATATTGAAAAAAACAATCAAAAAGCAGCAAACTGCCTGTTTACTGCCGCTTTCCGAACTCATTTTAATTTCATTAATTTAGAGCCGCTTGACCTTTTTGGTCATCGTAAAAAGTAATTTGAACTGTTTCTGTCAGGACATCTGCATAGCTGTATGAAACACGCTCAAACGCATGTTGATCCTGATCCAGCTCAATTACAAACACAGAAGGATACGTTTCAGCCAAGATTCCTTTCCGTTCAATTGTCTTTCTGCGGCCTCCGTTTGCTCGGAGCAAGAGTCTTTTACCCAAATTCGAGTCCAGGGCCTGCTTAATCTCCCGTAAAGTTTTTGCCATTCAGTCCACCTCACTGTGTTAAGTTTATCACACTCAGTAAATAAAGTCAAACAAAATTTAAATTATAGCAGGCTTGAAATTTGATTGTCAACAACTTTTACTCCACATTTTTTTGTCTTTTTCTACATTCCTAGATTGCCCCTTGCCAATCATAATATGTGCATTTAGTAAATAATAAAGAAAACCCGCTATTTGCGGGATATCTGCAAATATTCGCAATCAAAATGCAGGTGGAAATTTTCCCGATAAATGTTCGAATTTTGTCAAATTTTTTATACAAAATGGCCTTTTTAAATAATTACGAATTGAAGACCGGAAAAGTTTCATCCAGTTTTTGTGCAAAATGTATTTTAACTGCACACATCCTTTGGAAATTATTCTTGAATTTTCATATTAAACGGCATTCCAATTCTTAAAACTCCCCTTGACTCAATTCCGCCGATTCCTTTTTCTCCCGTTAATGTGTTTCTGAGCACATCCCATACATTTATTCTTTCCATAAACGGTGTAAAACATATCTTGGCAACAATATAAACCGGATCCAGCGCATGAATATTGACCCGGGAAGGGGAACTGGCAAAATTGGCTCCCGCTTCAATCAGCGATTCAAAGTGGGATTGGCACGCCCCGGCAAAAATCGTAAGCTGGTCCAGATGGGGAATTTTCCGCCTCGCTTCCCTGACAGTCTGCACAAAATGCTTCGAGTGCCGGTAAGCGTTTATATCTTCGTATGTCCCTTTTGATTTTGAGTAAGAGTCATGCCCGGTAATCACCAAAATATCGGGGCGGTAATATTCAATGAGATGGCTGATTTTTTTTGGCATCTCTGTTTCATTGCAATAAATGCCCGTCACCGGAATTCCAAACTTTTCATAGAGGCTGAGACATTTTTTTAAATAATTCGGATCTCCGTCAAGATGAAGGACACGGCCGGGAAGTTGGAAATATTGGACTTCCTTGGCATATCCTTCGGTCATATAATACTCCTGCTTTTGTTTAAGCAAATGGAAATCTTGCTGAAACAGCCGGTACGACTGCTCTTCAAGCGAACGGAAGTCCCTGGACATTTTCTTCCTTTCCGACTGATTGATTACAATTAAATCACTGTATGGAGCATCAGCAATTAAGCGAAAATCCTCTCCGTAAAGTATTGCCTGTTTCTCTCCATGAACTTCCTTTATGTCTATCACCCGAAAAAGAATGTCACAGTTATATGAAATTCTTCCGACTATATCCATAATGTTAATAGCCACTGCCGTCACTCCAATAGGCTTCATTAAAGCCTTAACAAAAATTGAACCGCTCCCCGGAAAACACAGCATTTAGATAAGTTCCGCTTTGAAACACTCCCGCCGGCTTTCAGCAAAGCGGATTTCCAGTTTTCCAATTCCAAAAATACTTTACGAAAGTTTACTTTATAAATATGCGAATGACCTTGTTCGCGTGAAAGTCAAAACCTTTTTAAGCGGTTGGTTCCGGAGGGGATGCCCTTACCGGATGAAATTTTTATTAAAGCGGGGATCTCGCGCATAACATCCAAGAGAGGGAGGTTTTTTTGAAGAGTGAAATTGACGTGCTGCCGGCATTACTTGTCTGTCTGAGGGGCTTGAGTGCAACTTGTAGGTACATTCAAAGCAAGATGTCTTTTTAAACGGTTTATGAGGGCATTTTTGGGCTCAAATCAATCAAAAATGTCTCCTTAAACGCCTCATGAGGACATCTTCGGACCCAAATCAATCCAAAATGTCCCCTTAAACGCCTCATGAGGACATTTTCAATCTCAAACCATTCCAAAATGTCTCCTTAAACGCTTCATGAGGACATCTTCGGGCTCTAATCAATCCAATATGTCTCCTTAAACACTTCATGAGGACATTTCCAATCCCAAACCAACACAAAATGTCTTCTTAAACGCTTTATGAGGACATTTTCAATCTCAAACCAACACAAAATGTCTTCTTAAACGCCTCATGAGGACATTTTTGGGCTCTAACCATTCCAAAATGTCTTCTTAAACGCTTCATGAGGACAAAATCGATCTCCAGACAATCCAAAATGTTCCCTTAAACACTTCAAGAGGACATCTTCGGGCTCAAACTAACACAAAATGTCTCCTTAAACACTTCATGAGGACATTTTCAATCTCAAACCATTCCAAAATGTCTCCTTAAACGCTTCATGAGGACATCTT
>JANWJP010000177.1 GCA_025451895.1 Robertmurraya sp. | reverse complement strand
GAACGGTTTAAGAGGACAAGTTGGTCACGAAAAAGTTTCAAAATGTCTCCATGAACGGTTTAAGAGGACAAGTTGGTCACGAAAAAGTTTCAAAATGTCTCCATGAACGGTTTAAGAGGACAAGTTGACTGAAAAAACAGTTCAAAATGTCTCTATGAACGGTTTAAGAGGACAAGTTGGTCGCGAAAAAGCTTCAAAATGTCTCTATGAACGGTTTAAGAGGACAAGTTGGTCACGAAAAAGTTTCAAAATGTCTCTATGAACGCTTTAAGAGGACAAGTTGGTCACGAAAAAGTTTCAAAATGTCTTCATGAACGATTTAAGAGGACAAAATGACATCGAAAAAACCCCAAGATGTCTTCATAAACGTGTCTGCCCTTGTCCCACCCACCCCCAAACAAAATCTAAACACTGAAAAAAGAAAGGGACGGCGTTCCTAGTCCCGCCGTCCCATCATGGCTGCAGGTGGGCAAGGATTCGCCAGAGGTGGTGGCTGATTCGGTCGAGCCAGAGCAGTGCATGGACTTTTGCGATGGCCCGGTCGACGTTCAGTTCTTCGCTGATGGCGTTTTTGAGAAGATGTTTCCGGTCAGACCGGCGGATTTCTGCAATCTCCTTTGATGTTTCCTCGACCAGCTGCAAATAGTTGTTGCCGCCCTTATCGTCTTCCATGGAACGAAGGCTGTTATCAATCATTGTCTGCACCTGCTCCGTGACCGCCTGCAAGCTTCTCGACGAACTGATCGTTCTTAAATAGCCCGTCTCTGACAGCGCCATAATCAAGCGCTCCAAATGGTCAAGCGCATGCAAAACCGACACATGCCGCTCATATTTTTGCTTATCCTCCGACTCCACCGACAACTGGACCTCGCGCAAAAACTTCCGTGTTTCCTGAATCGCTTCAGCTGCCAACTGCTGTTTTTTGAAAAATTGGACAGTTGTCCGTTTGTTGGCAAACAACTCCTGCATGGCCTCAAGCAGCGTCTTGTAAACAGCCATCAACGTTCTTCGGCTGGATTCAATTGCAACAGGGGCCACCGCCGTAACACTCGGATCCAAATAAATGGTCAACGGATTCCCTTTTTCCGGCACCAATCGTACAATCAATTTTTCAAACTGCTTCATAAACGGCAGGATTAACACGACACCAAGCACATTAAATAAGGTATAAAAAATGGCCAGGGTAATTGTCAGATCGGAGATTTCCAGCCAATCGGCAATCATAAACACAGACGATGTTAATACCGGAAAAATCGCCAGAGCCACAAATCCCGTAAACAAATTGAACAGGATGTGGGCAACGCTTGTTCTTTTCGCTGCATGCGACGCACCCACCGCCGCAATAATCGCTTTAAAAGTTGTCCCGATATTCTGCCCGATAACGAGAGCGGCGCCCTGATCAAAATTTATCGCTCCCGAATAAAGGGCCGTTAACGTAATCGCAACAGCAACACTGGATGACTGCATGATGACTGTCATCACGATTCCGACGGCTGCCAGCAATAATAAATGGTAAAATTTATCGCCGTTTACCGCCGAAAAATCTATAACATTACTAAAATCAGCCATTCCGTCCTGCAGCACGGAAATACCCAAAAACAGCATTCCAAATCCGGTGAGAACACTGCCCAAACTGGCCAATTTTCCATGTAAGAAGAGTCTCAGAAAGACCCCGATTCCGATGAGGGGCAGGGCAAGAGTTCCCATGCTGATCTGAAAGCCCACCAAAGACACAATCCAGCCGGTGCTTGTCGAACCGATGCTTGTTCCAATAATCACACCAAGCGACTGGCTAAACGTAATCAACCCGGCACTGACGAACCCAATCGTCATCAAAATCGTTGCACTCGACGACTGAATGACGGCTGTCAAAGTCATCCCGGACAAAATCGCAGAAAATGTCCCGCCCGTAAACCGGCTCAACAACCTCTTCAGCGACTCCCCGGCAAGAGACTTCAACCCATCCGTCATCAAAGACATCCCAAACAAAAACAACCCAACCCCGCCAAGCACAGTCATCAAAACACCCATCAACCATCACACTTTCCTAACTCATCAGGGGGACAGGAACCCTGACCCATTCTCAACTGAATGAAAGAATAATATCCTTTTTCAAATAAGATAGATGAACCATGTCCCATTTAATTGAATAAGACCGAGGAATAAAAATACAACCCTCTCTGTAAGAGGGGCAACGCAATTATCAGCCTAATTGTGCCAGGAACTCTCCGAAAAAGGCACTCTCAAAAACAAACCTGTCGAAACTTTTTTCGTTCAAAAATTACATAACTTTTTAAAAAGCACACTCATAAACAAACCTGCTGCAATCCGCTTATTCCGTTCATCCTAAGAGTTCGGATAATTTAAAACTCTTGGGAGATGCGCATTTCTGCAGTGAGAGATTCCTGGTACTTTGGCCTAATACTATTCTATTCCCGTTTTAAATTAAGATGCCACAGACTTTATGTTGCCCATAATACTGAGATCTATTGTGCACCGGAGATCCTCCTGATTCCCCGCTAAAAAAGAAATAGTTTTAGATAAAAAGAGATTTTCAGATTTGAGAAATAAGGCAACTGCTTGAGGGGAATTTACGTAGAAGGGCAAAGCCGGCGCAAAAGAAATGAATGGGGAAAGTATACACAGAAAATCAAATTTTGACAAGGCAAATGGATTTATGTTATTGCACCACATGCGATTCCAGTCGTAATTCAAATTGCCGTCGTGATTCAAATGGCGTCTTCCCACAGACATTTAGTAATAGTAGTAACCACCATTATTGCTGTCGCAATTGCCGCTGCTGTGATCACCATCCTGATTGCGCCGTTCCCTTCGAAATCCCTGGTTCGCAGCATCTTTGTGTTTTCAAAGCACAGGCTCTCAATTGCATTCCATATTTCTTCCCTTTGACCATTGTTTTTAACGTATCCCGTCTAAATATTGATCTTATTCACCGGCTGCAGTCCTTTTGTTTTTAAAAACTTCATATTATGTGGAAAATTATCCATGGCATCGGAGCAGTCAATAAGATCCAAATTGAGCTTGTCCAGGGTTGCGCGGTCAATTTTAACAGACAACAACGTTTGCTTCTCCATATATCCCGTCGCAGTATTCAAAACATCGTCATTGGCATGAATTACAACATACTCCAACGGAAGCAGCGAAAACATATCCTTCGCAATCCGGATCGCGCAGCTGCACACGTAATCCTGCTGCAAATCAAAATATTGGGACTTAGGCATCTTTTTAACAGAAACTTTCCCCGTTTTAGTCAGACTCTTAATTTCTTCCGGGATAACTGAATCTGTATGCACGTCGAAAATGATTTCCATATAATCCGGACTTTCCGCGAAAAACTCAAAGCCGCTGCCAAATTCCGCTAAATCATCGAAAGGCGCCATTTCCTCGAGCACTTGAAAATAGGCGTCAATATTCCCTTCTAAAACCTGCCCGGCTAATTCCACCAACTTCTCCCATTCTGCGTATGCCTGTTCATCCTTTTTCTTTGCTTCAGCGACCTTCACTGCTAATTCCTGCCGTTTCTTTTCATCCTTCTTTAGCATCTTCTCAAAAAAGCCCGGCCGATAGCTCTCCAATTCTTTTGCCGCTTCCATCTCATACGGGCCGGCTTCCCTTTTATTGAAAGGAGGAGCGGAGTTCTTAATTGCATACCAGTCAACAGGTTCCTCATATTCTTTATGCAGTGACTTAATCATCTCCAGCCTGTTTTCAAACATGCTCACTTCGAGCCGGTTTTGCTCAAGCTGTTCAAGTTTATCCCTTTTGGCCTGCAGCCTTTTAAGTTCGGCATTTCGATTGTAGGAACTTGTTTTATGTTTGGAGGAGGAAGTTTCAGTATAGTAAATTCCCGTTCCCGGAATCCCTACGGTTCTTCTTCTCTGCCCTTTCGTATTAATGGAATATCTGAACCCTTTTCCGCCAAAACTCACGCCCATGCTTTTCTTGCCGATATTCACCCGAACCCCCGGTGCAATCTTAAAGCTCTTTCGAAAACGCAATCCCATGGCTTTCACCTCAATTTCTCATTTATTTCAATATGGGTCAGGGGGACAGGTTTCTTGACCCACCTGATTTTTCCAAATTCCAAAACAGAAGGGTCAGTGGGACAGGAGGAGCCATGGCCCACTTGAATTTCCAACTCTTAAGGGTCAGTAGGGGCGGGTGTCTTGTCCTGCTTGATTTTTCCAAGAAAGAAAGAACAGTTGGAACTATGGTTCAACTCAAATTGCAACTATGGAATCAGGGACTTGGCTTGCCGTTTTTTTATCAAGAAGTGGCCCAAACATCTGACCCAACCCGTGAACCAACCTCTCTGAGACCAAAACCGCCCAGCCCTGAACAATCGCCTTTTTGAAAGTCCCGGCCCCGTTATAAACCTAACCCGTTCTTCCAGCCTGGTATTCTTTCCGTTCGTTCTTCCCCCAGCTCGTTCTCCCAGCCTGGTATTCCTCCAGTTCGTTCTTCCTTCAGCCCATTATTCCTCCTTCGGCCCCAATCCTCCAACCCCGATCCCCACGCCGTTATACTTTCCTTCTGCCCCCCTTACTCCTCCAGGTTGATAGTGAGGACGATGGAGTGATCTTCGAGCACTTCTTCCTGTTCGATGGTGAGTCCACGTTGTTCCACCTGGGTGAGGAGATGCTGGTATACCTGATTTTGTACGTACCGTTTGTATTCGTCGTCGATGATTGACAGGTGGCGGTAGATGGCTTGCATATTGGCTTCGGAGGAAATTTCGACCGTAATCGGGCCGTCAAGAGTTTCCTGAGCAAAACTCAACCCCGCATCGGCAAGCTGAACCTCCAGGCTCCCGTCATCGCGTTTAAACGCATCAATCCCGTTGTCGAGGAGGACCTGCTTTAACAGGGCAAGGTCGCGAAAATTTGTCGGAAAAGCTCTGGTCTGCACAGGTTCATGCCGGTGCACCCCCGGCACAACAACACTTTCCGTTTCAGCAAAAATCATTCTCCCGGAGCGCTCATTGATTTCCTGCATCAAGCTGTAAACAGCAGGTGCAGGGTCATAGACGGAAAAAATCGCATGCCAGACACCGTCTCTTTTTTCCCAGAAAAAGAAATTCTCGCTGTCGCGGAAATGGGTCTTAATCCTGTTTCCCCATTTTTCCGCCTGATACCCGCATTGTTCAAGCGTGACCGTCAAATCTTCCTCGCTCACAAAACTGCTCTTGCACGGCAGTTCTTTTTCCTTAACAATCGCTTTTGTCCGATTTTGCCCCAGCACAACGGTTAAAGCCAGGGCGACGGGAACTAATGCTAATGAAATCGACATGGCGGGACCTCCTTACTTAACGCTGATTTTTGACTTGAACCTGTTCAGTCTGCCTGACGGAAATTTGTTCAGTTTCGTAATATTCCTCCGTATATGCGGAATCGACTGTCTTCGCATTGAGCAGCTTTTCAATTAATCCGATATAATCAGTGCATTTTTTGCCTTTAATGCCCTTTGTGACCGCATCAATCCGCCCGTCGGGGTAAATGCGCACCCGGAGCTTCTTCGCCATAAGCACCCTCCTAAAAATCGATCGTTCGCCCGCCGCGGTGGAGCCGGACATCGTCTTCTTCAGGCTTCTTTTTATACTCCTCCAAATCCTCTTTTGGCGTCGCACTGACCGCCCGGACATTGGCCCAATCCCGGATTGCCCGAATCTGCTCGGCCTGGGTGACGGACAGGGGCACCGTGTTTTTAATCGACTTTTCAAAATCCTCCAGCCGGACCGCGCGTTGTTCCGCATAAGCCTCGAACAAACCGTTAATGACAACCTGCTCGATCTCCGCGCCCACAAAGCCCTCACTCTGTTCGGCGAGGCTGTCCAGCACCTCATCAGTCACCCGAAAATCACCAATCACTTCCGGATCCTTCAACCGCTTTTGCAAATGAATTTTGAAAATCTGCTTCCGCTCCCGGTGTGTCGGCAGGTCGGCAAAGAAAATTTCATCAAAGCGCCCTTTGCGCAACAGCTCGGGAGGCAGATTCGATATATTATTGGCGGTCGCAATGACGAATACAGGCTTCGTTTTTTCTTGCATCCATGTTAAAAAGTGGCCAAATACCCTGGATGATGTGCCACTGTCGCCGGATTGCCCTACGCCGCTGAATCCCTTCTCGATCTCGTCGATCCACAGGATGGAAGGGGCAATCGCTTCGGCGGTCTTAATCGCTTTGCGCATGTTTTCTTCACTGCTTCCGACAAGTCCGCTGAAAATTTTTCCGATATCGAGACGCAGCAATGGCAACTGCCACATCGTACTGATTGATTTGCTGATTAAACTTTTCCCTGAGCCGGGAACCCCGGTTATCAGCACGCCCTTTGGAGGGGGGAGGCCGTATTTTTTCGCCGAATCAAGCCAGGACTTGTTGCGCTTTGTCAGCCAGCGCTTCAAGTTTTCCAGGCCGCCCACATCTTCCATTTTCAGGTTAGTCGTAATGAATTCCAAAATCCCGGTTTTCTTTATAATTTGTTCTTTTTCCTCCAAAATGATTTGCACGTCATCCACTGACAAGCGGCCATCTTCGACCATCGCCCGGGCAAAAGCATTTTCTGCCTCGGCAAGGGTCAAACCAAGCGCTGCTTTGGCCAGCACTTCTTTTTCCTCATCAGTCAGGGAGATTTTGATCCTTCCCCGCTGTTCATTGACTTCAATCATCTCATCAAGCACTTTCATGATTTCTTCAAACGACGGCAAATCGAAATCTACTATTGTAATATCCTTTTGCAGGTCATCCGGCAAAATCAAAAACGGCGAGGTAAAAATGACATTGACGGGATTTGGCCGCTGCTTGATTTTCGGAATCATGTCCCGCAATTTTCGGATCACCTGATAATCGGCGGCCCGGCCGTGACCGTCAAAATAAATATGAAAATCCTGCAGCACAGCAATGCACGGATGGTCATAGTTTTCAATAAACTCCAGCGCCCGCATCGGTGCCCTTGTGTCTCTCTTCACCTGTCCTAGCCCGTCCACAAGACCGGTCGTCACCCGCCAGGTCAACACCTCGCGCGGCGTCTTAATCAGATCCGCATTCCGGGCAACCGAACGAATGAGAGAAAGCACCCGATCCTCCTCCCACGACTGAATATACAAATAAGGAAACCTCGCCTTCAACAAATTCGCCAAATACACCCGCAACTCTCGCGCCATACCTATCACCCCTTTTGGGTCAGGGGGACAGGAACCGTGTCCCAGTCAGTATCAGATTAAGTTTGGGTGGGTCAGCGTTCCTGTCCCCATGTCCCATTAATAGTCAATGATTCGTCCTCTTTTTGTTGTTTTTTTGATGGGGGAGAATGTGATTTGTGTTTTGAGTTTTTCAGCAGTGTGCGGTTTTAGGCCGACTGCTTTTATGAAGTGGTCAAATGAGTCAAATCCTCCCAGTTCGTTTCGTTTGGCGACAATTCTTTTTGCCAAAATCAGTCCAATGGCAGGGATGGCAGCAATTTCTTCTACGGTTGCTTTGTTTAAATCAAGTTTTTCCGATGCCGTGGCAGTCGTTTGCTCCCCGCCTTCTGCCTTTGAGTTTGCGTTTGAAGCTGAATCTGCATTTGCATTTGCATCTGTACCCAAGCCGGCACCCGTCTGTTTGTTTACGTTGTCTTTTGTTTTTTCTTGTGCATACGCCTCAGTTTGTTCATCTTCGTTTGTTGGAGACTTTTCCTGAGCGGATGCTTGTGCGCTGTTGCTTTGGGCATCCCCGGAAAACAGGGAAGAGGCGGCTCTTTCTTTTTCCTCCTGTTGAAAATTTTGTTGCCTTGCCGCTTGTTTTTTTGTGGAGGAATTTTCCCGGCTCATGTTTTCTTGGGGGGTCTGCCGGTTATTCATGTATTTCTCGCGCGCTTGTTTACGGATGGCGGCAAAGTGTTCTTTTTCAATTTCTTTTAGAACATCCAATTCAATCAAATAAACCGGACGGATTTTGAATGCATGAATAATGGAAAAAATCCAGGTAAATAAGGCGATCATTGCTCCGATTTCCGTACTCGGTATGGTAAATGCGACGACCATTGCCGCGAAGTAAATCATACTGTAAATTGCCCATTTTTTATTTTTCAACCTGACAGCGATAAAAAGAAAAGAAACAAAGCTGGTAATGGCAAATGGAAGAAATGTAAAAACAATCCATAAACTATTCCGTTGTTCCCAGCGCTGCCCCCGATTTGTATATAATTTGCCCAACTTTTTCCCTCCTTTAGCCGGATTCGATTTTTGTATTCAGTCCCAGTTTATTTAGCATTTGTAAATGTAACGGTTCGGCCATACCATTTACAGTCACGCTTCCGTCGGGGTGAATGCGGATTTCCAGTTTATTGCTGATTGCCGGCAGTTTTTTTGCCAGCGGTTTATAAAAATCGGTCAAAAACCGATATTGTTGATTCTTAGAGCCGATCCACGGCCGGCTGAGGTCATGCATACTTTGGATGTAGGGTCCGTCTATCAATAAATCGGTCTCTTTCAACAGTGCATTCCAGGCTTCATTGTTAGCTTTTGTTAACTGTTCGTATTCATAACCGGTAAAGGTGACAATGGACAGGCCCAATTTTCTCACGCGGCGGGCGAGGACACTCAAGGTGGCTGCCTGGCTGAACGGTTCTCCTCCTAAGAACGTCACACCTTCCAGTCCGGGAGTTTCTGCGAGAACCGTCTTTATATCATCAAAAATGTCGTCAACCTTTACAAGAGTGCCTCCGGAAAAGGACCATGTATGGGGATTGAAACAGCCCTCACATCGAATAGGGCATCCCTGCACCCATATACAATAACGAAGTCCGGGGCCTTCCACCCTTGTTTTCTTCACTATTCGCGAAATCCTGATTGAGGGCATCCTGATCAACCTCCATATTACTTTATATTTTATCAAAATAGTATGACAGTCACCAACCGGTACATTGGAAACCGGCTTTTCCCTCTGTCGGCATTTACCTCCATTCCTTTTTGGATAGAGTTGGTGATTATTGTAAAATAATGTTACGCGGTATCTCTGCCACATGTTATTAACCGGCAAAGATATTTCTAAGTGTGAGGGTGTGGCGTTCAGCGGAACGGAACGGAGCAGTGAGCGGTTGAGCGGTAGTGAGTGGTGACAGGCACCTCTTGAATGGGCACCTCCTGAATTTTCCCGGGTTTATTGGTAAAATAGGGAAGATGCCTTCGCTCAGAGGGTGGTCCGAGTCAGGTAAATGAGAGCAGGATATGCAGAAGGGTGGTTTTTTATTTGTTCGTGCTTATTGTCCTTGTGCGGCAGAACTGCTGAACCGCTGTTGATGGTTTAAACCATCTGCCGGGGGTGAAGGGGAGACTATTAGATGACGCAGGAAATTTTCCCTACATATATACAGGAGAGAAGCATCATGGAAAAGCATCAGTCTTTGCAGTATTTATATATTTTTTTCGCATTGGTCTTTTTTGCGAATCTGGTCAATTTTTTCTTACAGTTGGAATTGTTCACGTATATCATCGGTTTTTTTGCCATCATAATGTTGGTTATCTCATTTGTTGGTGCCGGCCGTCTTTTTAAAATTTTGGGCGTCTGTTTTATGGCTGTTGGCCTGTACTTCTTTTTCCAAACAGACGAACCGGTAAATTCGCTTCTTGCTATGGCAACGAAAAATTTGGCCCTGTTGACGTTTTTTTCTATGCTGCCGTGGGTGAATAGTGTTGTGAAAAGCGGGCGGTTTGACCGGGCGATCAATGATATGATGAGTTTGAATGCCACCGATTTGGGCCGTCTTTATTGGAGAAGTTCGATTACTACATATACATTGGCTTCTTTTTTAAATCTGCCGGCGGCAACTATTTCTCAGGGAATTTTGCTGCAGAGTTTGGATAATTTTAAAACAAAAATACGGAACCGGTTTATAAATATGACGACACTGAGGGGCTATACACTGGCGCTGTTGTGGAGTCCGCTCGAAATTACGGTGGCTCTGTCGCTGTTTATTACCGGCGTTGAGTATGTATCGGTTTTACCGTGGGTGCTGCTGATTGCGTTTGCTGCTTTTGTGCTCGATTCAATCATCGGCGGTTTCCTCTTTAAACGTTATTCCCTTAAAGGGGCCGGGGGTGAAAGGGAATGGGGATCACTTCCGGATCTAAAGAAGCTTCTGGCCAAGATGGCCCATTTTATTACAGCGCTTATTGTTTTCCTAAGTTTGGTGATATTGATTGGAAAATGGTTGGAGCTTAATTTGATTATTACGGTGACCATCATTGTTTTTCCGTTTTGTTATATTTGGTCGCTTATTTTGAAACGGGAATCCCGGTTTCGGATTGTAGGCTGGAATGCTTGGAAAAACGGGACGAACAACATGCACAATTTTAATGTACTATTTATTTCCCTTGGCATTTTTTCCGGCAGCCTGCAGGGAACGGATTTTTTGAATTTTATCCAAACATTGCTTATGTCTTTTGCTGATAAACCAATCATTATTATGCTGTTAATCCAGTTTATAGTGCTGATTATGACAATGTTTGGGGTTCATTCGGTAGCCACGCTGGGGGTGTTGAGCGGGCTGATTGGGCCTTTAACGCAAATTATTCCTCCGCTCAGTTTAACTATCGTGTTTATTGCCAGCGCCGTGTCGACTTTTGCAGTCAGCACCTACGGATTGCTGGTGACGGTCACTTCAATGAACACAAAACAAAACCCGTATATCATTACAGTGCAAAATCTCCCATTCACCATTGGGGTGGGATTTATTGGGATACTTATTGCGATTTTGTTAATGTAATGCCGGAAAAATGGGACAAGAGACCGGGGGAAAGGATTGGAGAAGCGAGAATTGAACCTTTCCCCTTTTGCCCGCCTTCTGTCATCTTTGTAGGAAGAGTTTTGAGAAGATTATTGTTGGTTCAAGATTCTTGTGGCTTACAGGATTTTTATCCATAGAATATCGTCTCTAAGCATTGAAAACCCCCGACATGTCAGCGGTTTCCGGTCAACTCCGCTTTCACAAATCAGGGGGTTTTCTTTCTGCTATTGGGATGTGTTTTTTCGGCGGTCCTTCTTGCAAGGTTGAACCTCAGTAGCGATAACAAATCCGGTGCTCTGGCCGGTGAGGCGCTGATTTATTTCATTTCTGTCAGACAGAAAAATGTTATCCGCCGCAATCGAAAGGAGGTCTGCCTTGTCTCTTGGATCACCTTTTCCATCAAAATTTCACAGGTATTATCCGCCGCAATCAAACGAAGGTTTATCCTGGCTCCCGGTTTACTTTTTCCATCAACCGGTGTTATTCGCCGCACCCGACGGAATGCTTCCTTGGTTCCCGGAT
>JANWJP010000176.1 GCA_025451895.1 Robertmurraya sp. | reverse complement strand
GAGCCGGAGCTGATTAAAAAAGCGCTATTAGAGGCAGTAGAAACTTCCGATATTGTCGTTGTCAATGCAGGTTCATCGGCAGGTTCCAAGGATTATACGGTTCACCTGATTGAAGAACTGGGTGAGGTATATACGCACGGAGTCGCTACGAAACCCGGAAAACCGGTGATTTTGGGAAAAATAAATCAAACGGTCATTGTCGGCATCCCCGGATATCCTGTCTCCGCTTACATGACCCTTGAGTGGTTTGTGCGGCCCCTTGTGTGCGAATATTTGGGGATTCCCGAGCCGAAAAGGCCGTCACTGAAGGTAAAACTCGGCCGCCGCGTCGTTTCCTCCATGGGCTCTGAAGATTTTGTCAGGATGACGATTGGCTATGTGGGCGGAGAATTCATTGCCAATCCGTTGCAAAGAGCCGCAGGGGTAACGATGTCCCTTGTAAAAGCAGACGGAATCCTTGTGATTCCTCCGGACAAACTTGGCTATGAGCAGGGGGAGGAAGCCGAGGTTGAACTGCTAAAACCGGTGGAAGAAATAAAAAATGCCATCGTTTTTAACGGCAGCCACGATTTAACTATTGATATTCTTTCCGCTCATTTAAGAAGAAAGTACCGGGGCACAAAAATTATTTCTTCCCATGTGGGCAGCATGGCCGGAATTATGGCAATCAGAAAAGGGGAAGCCCATTTAGCCGGAGTTCACCTTCTTGACCCGGATACAAGAGAATACAATCGTTCTTACATTCAAAGATTTTTAAAGGGTCAGGAAGTTGTTCTTCTTCCGTTCTTAAAAAGAAAACAGGGCTGGCTCCTGCCGAAGGGAAATCCGCTTGGTATAAAAGATGTAAAGGATATTGCCGAAAAAAATGTTCAATTCGTCAACCGCCAAAAAGGAGCCGGAACAAGAATTTTATTTGACCTTCTTTTGGAAGAAAACGGCCTTCAGCCGGAGGACATCACCGGTTATGAGCGGGAAATGTTCTCCCATCTCAGTGTGGCTGCGGAAGTAAAAGGCAATCCTGAGGCGGCAGGCCTTGGAATTTACTCTGCTGCAAAAGTCATGGGTCTCGACTTTATCCCGGTGGCCGACGAAGAATACGATCTGTTAATGAAAAAAGAATTTTTTGAAAGCGGCCGGGGAGAGCAGCTCCTTGATATAATCAACTCCAGGGAGTTTCGCGAGGAAGTGGAGAGGATTGGCGGCTATCAAGTCGTCGAAAACCCGGAACCAATCTTTTTTTAAGAGGTGGAACGATGAATTTCGAAATTTCAAAGGAACCGATAAATATCCAGGGGGTCATCGATAAGGTCGTTGACCGTGATGCAGGTGCCATCAATACATTTATCGGCACGGTACGAGAAACAACAAAAGGGAAAAAAACGCTCTATCTGATTTATGAAGCTTATGAATCCATGGCGGTAAAAAAACTTGAACAAATTGGCCGGGAAATCCAGGAGCGCTGGAAGGGAGCCAAGGTTGCCATCACTCACCGGGTAGGCAGGCTTGAGATTTCCGATGTGGCCGTTGTTATTGCCGTTTCTACACCGCACCGGGCCGCAAGCTATGAAGCAAGCCGTTATGCCATCGAAAGAATCAAAGAAATGGTGCCAATCTGGAAAAAAGAGCATTGGGAGGATGGTGCGGAATGGATTGGCGATCAGCTGGAACAGGTTCCCTATCCGTCAGGAAAACCGGAGGTGAAGGATCTCGATGAATAAAGTACTGTTTTTTGCCCACTTAAGGGATGCCGTCGGGGAAGATTTTATTAAAATGGACGCAGCCGGAAAAACAGTTGCCCAATTGAAAGAACTCTTAAAAGAACAGTACGATCTGCCAAGATTCGATACGGTGATGACAGCCATTAACGAAGAGTTTTGTTCAGATGATGACGTCATTCAGGAAGGCGATGAAATTGCTTTTATTCCCCCTGTCAGCGGAGGGTAATCTTTTTTGTAAAAGCGCATGCAGACGCAAAAGGGACAGGTTTTTTCAGCGTAAATTTAACAGAGGTCTTATAAACAGGGCAAGCCGGAAGTCCACCGATTTGCTCTGTTTTGGCCTTTTGAGTATGCGGAAATTTTAAACATGCAGATAAAGAAGGTGTCATAACGTGCTGGAACGCTATTCCCGGCAAATATTGTTCTCTCCGGTCGGCGAAAAGGGCCAGGAGAAAATCCGTTCTAAACATGTGTTAATGATTGGCGCCGGAGCCCTGGGTTCAGGCAACGGCGAAATTCTTACAAGAGCCGGCGTCGGCAGGCTGACGATTGTTGACAGGGATTATGTTGAGGCCAGCAATCTTCAGCGCCAGATTCTTTATTCAGAAGCGGATGCGGCTGAAAAAATGCCCAAGGCCGCCGCAGCTGAGCGCCGTCTGAAGGCTGTCAATTCAGATGTGGATGTACGCGGCATCATTGCCGATGCCACTGCAGAACTGATGGAAGAACTGGTTGAAGATGTCGATTTAATCATTGATGCCACGGATAATTTTGAGACGAGAATGATGATTAATGATATTGCCCAAAAGTATAATATTCCCTGGGTGTTCGGAGCCTGTGTCGGCAGTTTTGGCATGAGTTTTACAATCATTCCCGGCAAAACCCCGTGCCTGAACTGTATTTTAAAATCACTTCCGCTCCAGGGGTTGACTTGCGATACAGTCGGAATTATCGCCCCCGCCGTTCAAATGGTGGCCGTTCATCAAAGTGCGGAGGCTTTGAAAATTCTAGTTGAAGACTGGGATGCCGTTCGCCCCGCCTTTGTCAGCTTTGATTTGTGGCGCAATCAGTACACAAGCATCAAAATGACAAGGGCGAAGGATGAAGGGTGCCTCTCATGCGGAACCGACAGAACTTATCCGTATTTGGATGTGGAAAACCAGTCAAAATCAACGGTTCTTTGCGGCCGCGACACCGTGCAGATCAGGCCGCCGCGCAAGCAGGAAATCGATTTGCAAAACTTGGGTGTGCAGCTGCGGGCTCTGAACTATGAAGTTAAGGGAAATCCCTACCTTCTTTCCGTTGAAACAAAGGACAACCGTCTTGTTATTTTCAGGGACGGCCGCGCTCTCATTCACGGGACAAAGGACATGGCTTTGGCGCGTTCCATCTACCAAAAAATTTTAGGATAAATCAACAAAAAAACTGATTGCTTTGTATGAGGCGGTCAGTTTTTTTGTTTTTGTTTATCACCCATAAACAGTCGAGTTTGAATAACGGGTCTGCTAAAAAAGCAACAGCTACGGTTCCGTTTGTAATTGAAGATGTTTATACATCAACTGAAGCAGCATAAATTCTGGGAGTTACAGTTACAGATCAAACTATTCACCGCTGGTGTGAAAGAGGGAAGTATCCTGGTGCGTACAAAACAAGAGGAGGACACTGGCGTATCCCTAAGAAATATTTTTATAATTTTTCCCGAACTTGCCAAAAGACGAAAAGCCTTGGATGAAAAAATAGATCAGTTCAACCTAATGCAAGGGGAGGTTGCAGATGATGAGTTTTTCTGAGTCAATCTCTCCGATTGTTTTATTCGACATCACAGTTCTATCGAACGAATCAGACCGGGTGACTTTTTTTATTCTTAAATAGATTGAAAGAAGACAGTCATAATCGGAGATTTCCAAATTTAAATGAAATATAAGTTCTGACGTTCTGCTAAACTATTACAACACCGTCGCTATTAATAAATGTAGTTGAGCACAGGTGGTTGGAAAAGTATCATTATTGATAGAGTATGTTTTCACAAAAAGTAAGATGGTGAGATATAATGTTGATTCCAGATGCTGTTCATCCTTCTTGGGACAGATTTCTTTCTTCGGAAATCAGAGAAGAATTAGCCGATATCGAAAAGAAAATTGGCGAAAATTTTAACCCGGTTAACCGCAATAATATTTTAAGATTCCTGACAGTTGATTTAGATAGAGTTTTAATTATTTGGTTGGGCCAAGATGTTTATCCTGCAAAAGGTGTCGCAACCGGGCGCTCATTTGAAGTTGGTACGATTCAAAATTGGGATGATTCCTTTCGGCAGGTTTCATTGAAAAATATCATCAGACTTATTCATAAAAACTATAACGGGTTTGAAGATTATAAAGAAATTAAGCCATTTAAAGATATTCAAAAGGAAATAAGGAGCGGAAAATTTCCTGTAAAGCAACCTAAAGAATGGTTTAATTCCTTGGAAGAGCAAGGTGTTTTATTCTTGAACAGTTCATTTACATGTGAAATCGGCAATGCCAACTCTCATAAAAAAATATGGGAATCTTTTTCTAACAAGTTATTGAAATTTATTAGCGTTCAAAGGCCGGATATAATCTGGTTCTTATGGGGCAATGAAGCCATTGCAAAAAAGGAATTCATTCAGGATGGAATATTTTATGAAAGCAGGCATCCCATGATGTGCAGCGAGAAATATGACAATGATTTTTTAAAATTTGACGGGTTTGCTGCCACATGGGACCTAATCAATTGGTTAGGGTAAATATGGGAAGTCCGTGTATGTAAAAATGGCTCCGTTTATCATGGATTTGCGGGGTCATTTTCTATTAAGGAAAGAGAAAAAGGGGCCGCAACCGGCCCCTTTTTTTGGCGCCGTCTTACCAGGAAAAAGCAGATGTTATTTGCCGGGGGAGAAGTATGTCATTATTTTGTCATCCCATCCGGGTTCCCTTTCAGCAAGGCGCGGTCTCTTCGGCAGCAGGCCTTTTTTGAAAACAAATGCAGTTCTTTGCCGCCGGGGCAAAGAGGAAATTGACAGGCGGTTGGCTGATTTTTTAAAAGGGCAGGGCGGATGATTCGAAAAAGAACGGCAAATTTACTAAAATAAGGGTATCAGGGCAGTTTTCGGACATCAAAGGAAAAGGGCTGGTAATCATGGAGAAGAAGCAACGGATTAATTGCTATAAATGCCGTTATTTTTATGTAACATGGGATCCGAAATTCCCGCGCGGCTGCAAAGCATTTGGTTTTAAAACAAGACAACTCCCATCCATCGAGGTCCGGCGAGCCTCCGGACAAGACTGCTTGAAATTTGCGGAAAAATAATTTCTCTTTCCGGCCCGCACCTTGAAAGCAGGGAGGAGCCGGAGTTCCGTGAAAGGAGTGGCCCATTTGTATATTCATGTTCATAAAGTCCTTGAAAAAATAAACAGCGAACTTCAGGCAGCAAGGCATACTTCATCCGACGCGGAACTGCACACAAGGATCTATACAATCAAATCACTGTGTGAGCTGATGCTTGGTGAAAATGCACAAAAAATGCCTGAAAAAGAACCGTTGAGCAAATCGAACACTTCGGCAAACACTTTGACAGAAGAGAAGGCTCTCAGCCGCAAGCAGACTGAAAAGACGGAGCCGGAGGATGGTTTTGACGGAGCCAACGGGAAATCAATCCTTGATTTTTAAGAGGAAAAATATTCAAAAAAGGGGTAAATACATGAAGGTCTTTATTATTTTGGGGGCATTAAATGCATTGTTATCCGTTGCTTTTGGGGCATTCGGTGCCCATGTCCTTGAGGGAAAACTTGAGCCCCGCTATTTGACAACATGGCAGAAGGCTGTCACCTATCAAATGCTTCATGCGGTTGGTTTGCTTATCATTGGTGTTTTGATGGGGAAATTTCCGGCCAGTGCCCTTTTACCCTGGTCCGGCTGGATTATGTTGGCGGGAATCATACTTTTTTCGGGAAGCCTTTATCTCTTGTCCGTTACAAAAATATCTGTTCTGGGGGCGATTACTCCGTTTGGGGGGGTTTCTTTTCTGATTGCCTGGGCATTGCTGATTTTGTATGCAGCAAAGGTTCTTTAGTTTTTGGAATATTCAAAAATAACGAGGCTCACTTTTATGAAACAAGCAGTCATAAACAGGGCTGCCGAAAGACCGGACAACCGGATCTCAGGCAGCCTCTTAGCCGTTTATATATATGCAGGATTTAAATTATCGCTCTCCCATGTCAGGCATCTGTTTTTT
>JANWJP010000175.1 GCA_025451895.1 Robertmurraya sp. | reverse complement strand
ATATTAACATATTATAATAATTCGAAAAGGCAAGGAGCGTGTCCTTGCCTTTTTGATGTTATTGGATAGGATTTTTATTTTCATCCAAAGTAAATCCTTCGCCGAGAACGTCATGCACGGCACTGACCGTTACAAAAGCAGCAGGATCTATAGTGGCGATGATATTCTTTAGTTTGACAATTTCATTACGCCCGACTACACAGTAAAGAACATCCCTGCGCTGTTTTGTGAAATAACCTTGTCCGTGGAGGATAGTGACACCCCGTTCCATTTCTTTGGCAATTTGTTCGGCGATTTCATCATTTTTTTCTGAAATAATCATTGCTCCTTTTGCTGCATAACCTCCTTCCTGAAGGAAGTCAATGACTCTTGCGCCAATAAAAACAGCCACAAGTGTATACATTCCTTCCCGGTAAGATAAATAAAAAATGACGGAGACCGTAATGACTGTGGCATCGAAAAGAAACATGGTTCTTCCCATACTCCAGCCGATATATTTATGGACGAGCCGGGCGATAATATCGACCCCTCCTGTTGTGCCTCCGTAACGAAAAATAATTCCCAGTCCGACTCCGATTGAAACACCGTCAAATAATGCAGCTAATGTCAAGTCTTCATATAACGGCATTTCAATTTGATAGCGTTGAAAAATCCATAAGAATACAGAGACTGTAACAGTTCCAATAATTGTATAAAGAAAGGTATTCCTTCCGAGCAATTTCCAGCCGATAAAAAACAGGGGAATATTTAAAATTAAATTTACATAAGAAGGGTCCCAGTCGAACAAAAAATAGAGGAGGAGAGTAATTCCGGTAAAACCGCCTTCAGAAAGATTATTTTGCATGTTAAAATGGACAATACCGAAAGAAAAAATTGCCGCACCCAATAAAATGAATGAGATATTTTTTAATTTTAGTCCCAAAACCATATGTATCTTCCTTTCTCATTGGTTTTCTATGTAGATAGCCGTTTATTCCGGCAACATATTTTTCGGTTTGCATTCACGATATTTTCGCGTGAAGAGGAAAATTTAACGGGAATTGTAAAAAAAACTCCCTGCCTATGGAAGTTTCGCTTTATTATAAGGGAAAAACTATTTGACAACAAGTTTTCTTTATGTCAAAAAATGACTGGCGAAACAGGGTGAAAATTGCTGTTGATTTATACGGAATTTTCGCGGAACGAATAAAAAATTTGTAATTCATGTATCAATTGGCTACCATTTTATATGATATAGTAGTTATAACTGTTTCGGGGGTTTGCTGCATGAACAGGGACAAAACCATTAAAGAATTGCAAGAAGAAGTACATACATATATTAGCCAATTTAAAGAAGGTTATTTCAGTCCTCTGGCGATGACAGCCAGGTTGACCGAAGAACTGGGGGAATTGGCGAGAGAGGTAAATCATTATTACGGGGAAAAGCCTAAAAAAGTATCCGAGCAGAAAAAAACGATTGAAGAAGAACTGGGAGATCTGCTTTTCGTTCTTGTCTGCTTTGCTAATTCACTGAATATTGACCTGGAGTCAGCACATAATCGGATTATGGAAAAGTTCCGGACAAGAGATAAAGACCGCTGGACAAGGCTTGACCAAACAGAGGAGTGAACAAAGTGGAAAAGGTGAGAATTGTCATCGGAGGACCAAGGGGGAGAATGGGAAAGGAGGCTGTCCGCCTTGTAACCAATACGGATACATATGAATTGGTCGCTGTTTTGGACCGCAAAAATGACGGAATGCTGTTAAGTGATATTGACGGGTTTGAAAATATTGAAGTACCTGTTTTTGCAGATATAGAAAAATGCCTGATAACTGTACAAGCAGATGTATTAATTGATTTAACCGTACCTGAAGCCGGGATGTATCATGCAAAAACGGCATTACAGCATGGAGTGCGTCCGGTAGTGGGCACATCAGGATTTAATGAGGAAGATTTAGCGGAGCTGGAAAAGCTTTGCGCAGAAAAGGAAACAGGCTGCATCATCGCACCAAATTTTGCAATCGGCGCGGTTCTGATGATGAAATTTGCCCGGATGGCAGGGAAATATTTTAAGGATGTTGAAATAATTGAAATGCATCATGATCAGAAATTAGACGCTCCTTCAGGAACGGCCATAAAAACCGCAGAGATGATTTGTGAAGTCAGGGAGCCCAAAAAGCAGGGACATCCCGATGAAAAGGAGACAATAAAAGGTGCCAGAGGGGCAGAAACTGATGGCATCCATATTCACTCTGTCCGTCTGCCGGGACTGGTTGCCCATCAGGAAGTAATTTTCGGCTCTGCCGGCGAAACATTGACGATTCGGCATGATACCTATAACCGGTCATCATTTATGACGGGAGTCAAACTCGCCGTGGATTCGGTTATGAAAATTGACACATTCGTTTATGGCTTGGAAAATATTTTAGAATAGAAATGGGGAATCGACATGAATATTGCCTTAATCGCTCATGATAAGAAAAAAGATGATCTGGTCCGTTTTGCAACAGCTTATGAAAATGTTTTAAGCAATCACACATTATATGCAACAGGCACGACCGGCTTGAGAATTATGGAGGCAACTTCTCTAAAGGTTCACCGTTTTCAATCCGGTCCTCTCGGCGGGGATCAGGAAATCGGAGCAATGATTGCCAAGAATCAAATGGATCTCGTATTGTTTTTTAGAGATCCGCTGACTGCACAGCCGCATGAGCCGGATGTTTCTGCGTTAATCCGCCTTTGTGATGTATATTCTGTACCTCTTGCCACAAATATGGGAACAGCAGAAGTCCTGATAAAGGGATTGGAAAGGGGCGACCTTTCCTGGAGGGAACTTGAAAAGAATAAAGCAGAACGCGGCGGTGAATATGCTTTTTAAGCACAACCCGGTATTAATGCCAAACAAGGAATTTCGGCAATCTTAATTTTAAAAGACGAATTTGGCGGTATATCAATATACCGCCATGGTTTTGTTATCGAAAGGAAATATTACCCATTTAAACAGGAGAAATGAAATGAGGAAACGTTTAAAAATAGGGATTACCTGTTATCCTACGGTAGGAGGATCGGGGACGATTGCCACCGAACTTGGAAAAAAGCTGGCGGAAAAAGGTCATGAAATTCATTTCATTACTTCCGGAATTCCTTACCGCTTAAACGGGATGCACCGTAATATACACTTTCACCAGGCAGAGGTAAAGCAGTTTTCGGTGTTTCAATATGCACCATATGATATCGCTCTTGCCAGTAAAATGGCTGAAGTGATAAAAAGGGAAAAACTTGATTTGATCCATGTTCACTATGCGATCCCTCATGCCGTTTGCGCCATTCTGGCAAGGGAAATGAGCGGTGAAGATATTCGAATTGTTACTACCCTGCACGGTACGGATATTACAGTGTTGGGATATGATATGTCGTTGACGGATGCAATCCGCTTTGGCATAGAAAGATCGGATAAGGTAACGGCTGTATCAAAATCTTTGGTTACTCAAACCTATGAACTCATCAGACCAGACAAAGAAATAATCCCCATTTATAATTTTGTCGATGAGCGCATCTATCGGAGAATAGACAATGATGATCTTAAAGCGAGTCTTGGCATTGGCCTGGATGAAAAGGTGATTATCCACGTCTCCAATTTCCGTGCTGTAAAGCGGGTGCCTGATGTGGTTCATACTTTTTCTTATATTGAAAAAAACATTCCCGCCAGGCTCCTGTTGATTGGAGACGGTCCGGAAATGCGGACAGTTAGACGTCTTGCCGACTCTCTGGGGTTAACCGGCAAGGTATTGTTTCTCGGTTATCAGGACTGTTTGGAGGAATTGTATTCTATCAGCGATTTGATGCTTCTTTTGAGTGAGAAAGAGAGTTTTGGGCTTGCACTACTGGAGGCGATGGCCTGCGGGGTCCCCGGTATTGCCACAAACATTGGGGGACTGCCGGAAGTGATTACAGACGGTGTCAACGGATTTATTTGTGAATTAGGGAATATTGAAGAAATAGCCGGGAAAGCCATGCAAATTTTAACAGACAAGGACCTGCACCGCAGGCTTTCGAAGCAGGCGGTGTTGACGGTACATAACAAATTCAGGGCAGAGTTCATAGTAGGACAATATGAAAACATGTATTATCAATTAGTCGGGGAAGGAAGAAAATGAATCCAGTTTTTGAAGAAGCACTACCTATTTTACATAAAATTGAAAAAGCCGGATATGAAGCCTATTTTGTCGGAGGCTCAGTCAGAGATTTATTAATGGGCAATGAAATTTCCGATATCGATATTGCCACCTCCGCCACTCCTCAGGAAATAAAGACCATTTTTTCGCGAACGGTTGATGTGGGGATTGAACACGGGACAGTTGTCGTTCTTTTTAACGGTTTGCCCTATGAAGTAACAACCTTCCGGACAGAGTCAGCTTATGCAGATTTCCGAAGGCCGGATCATGTTTCTTTTGTCCGTTCGTTAGAAGAGGATTTGAAGAGACGGGATTTTACCATGAATGCCATCGCTATGGATAAAAGTGGCAATATTATAGACCCGTACGGGGGAAGAAAGGATATCGCCGATAAAGTGATCCGGACGGTTGGAAGTGCCAAAGAAAGATTTCAAGAAGATGCCTTGAGAATGATGAGGGCAGTCCGCTTTGTCAGTCAGCTTGATTTTGCGATTGAGCCTTTGACCTATCAAGCATTAAGATTATACGGCCATTTACTGAAAAAGATTTCCATCGAGCGGATTGCAGTTGAATTTGAAAAGATGCTGCTAGGAAAAAGCAGCCAATTGGCAATGAAAGTTCTGGTTGATACCGTGCTCTATAACTATTTGCCGGGATTTTACAATAAAAGAATCGGTTTAATCAATTATTATCAAAAGGAAATGAATGAGAAAATCACTCTTGAGGAACGATGGGTGCTGCTATTTTATTATTTGTCTCTGACGGAACAGCCGGAGACAGTACTCCGGGCATGGAAATTGCCTGTAAAGCAAATTAAAAGAATTATTACCGGACTGAACTGGCTGAAATTCCGGCTCGAAAATGATTGGACAAAAACAGAACTTTACCAGGCTACAGAAGAGATCGCAATCAGCACAGAAAAGCTTTACAATATGATTAAAGACAAGAAACTGCATAGTTCTTTGGCAGAAATCAAGAAAAAATGCAGACAGCTCCCCATCAAAACACGGAAAGAGCTGCAAATCACCGGGAATGATGTATTGACCTGGTATGACAGGCGGAGAGGCCCGTGGGTCGGAGAAGTAATTGAAAAAGCTGAAAAAGGGGTTATCCTTGGAAAAGTTGAAAATAGAAAAGAAGCAATAAAGGAGTGGCTTTTTAAGTGCAATCAGATGTAAGAAAAAAATTGTTGGATGCTTTTACTGACAGTAAAGATGAATTTCTGTCAGGACAGTATTTGGCGGATTTGATCGGCTGCTCCCGCACGGCTGTCTGGAAGCATATAGAGGAACTGCGTAAAGAAGGTTTCGAGCTGGAAGCCGTCAGAAGGAAAGGCTACCGGATAGTAAAAACACCGCAAAATGTTTCTGCTGATGAAATCCGCCTCGGTTTAAAAACAGAGTTCATCGGACAAAACATCCATTATGAAGAAACAGTCATATCTACTCAGAAAATCGCCCACCGCTTAAGCATGGAAAATGCTCCGGAAGGTACATTAGTCATCGCCGATGAACAATTAAACGGGAAGGGAAGGCTCGGACGTTCATGGCATTCTCCCAAGTATACAGGAGTCTGGATGAGTATCATTTTGCGCCCGAATATTCCTATTGGAAAAGCGCCGCAGTTGACTCTGCTTACTGCTGTGGCTGTCGTTCAGGCGATACAGGAGGAGACGGAATTGGAGCCGCAAATAAAATGGCCGAATGATATTTTACTAAACGGCAAAAAGGTAACCGGTATTTTGACTGAACTGCATGCCGAGGCGGATAAAATTCATTCAGTCATTATCGGTATCGGGATAAATGTTAATCAACAGCAAGAGGATTTTCCGGAGGAACTCCATCCGGTTGCGACTTCGTTATCGATTGCATCGGGAGGGAAAAAGATCAACAGAGCGGCGCTTATCAGGGCAGTTCTTACGAGAATGGAAAAGCTGTACCTGCTTTATTTGGAGAAAGGGTTTGAACCCATCAGACTTTTATGGGAAAGTTATGCGCTCAGCATCGGTAAGATGATCACCGCAAGGACATTGACCGGGAGTATATATGGGAAAGCGCTCGGAATTACCGAAGATGGTGTGTTGCGGCTCGAGGATCAAAACGGAAAAATTCATCATGTATATTCTGCAGATATCGAGCTTGATTAATCCTTTTCTGATTCACTGTGGTGTTCTTTTCCACAATAAAGAAAGCCTGATAATTAAACCGCCGGTCAGAAGATACTTATACTCACTAAAGCAATTTTTTCACTTGCGAATATTGCCATTAAATGTTGCGTCAGGTTTTGCATTTTTCTTATTGATTTTGTAATAAAAATGTTTAAAATTAATGAAAACCGCAAAATTTTTTTGGGAGTTTTTTAGAGTTAATGAATATTCAAGCGTTTTTAATGTCGAAAAGGTATTTATATTGAATGAACGGAAACATTTTTGTAGAATCAAATGGAAAGATTTGATATAATTTTTTTGGGCAGTATCTGAAGGAACTGCACCGGCAAAAATCTTTTGAAAATTTTGAGATCTGCCTAGATCCATACGGACCGGGACAGAGGGATGAAACAAATCGGAAAATTGTAGGGATCCTTCTGCACTTCAGGGATCCCTTTTTGGTTTATGATGTTTTATCTCCTCTTCCAGAAAAAGGAGGAAAATGCAGATGAAACAAACTACTGATTTTTTGAACATGAAAAAAAATAGCGAAAAAATTGTTATGGTAACGGCTTATGATTATCCAGCAGCCAAGCAGTCGGAGGAGGCCGGCGTGGATGTAATTCTCGTTGGCGACTCTTTGGGAAATGTTGTTCTGGGCTATGATTCCACTATTTCGGTAACCATGGATGATATGATTCACCATGCGAAGGCCGTACGCAGAGGAGCAAAAAATACTTTTGTGGTTGTTGATATGCCGTTCATGAGCTATCATTTATCTATCCGCGACACGCTTATTAACGCAGCAAGAATTATGCAGGAAGCAGGAGCAAATGCTGTGAAGGTTGAAGGAGCCGATGAGGTGGTCGACCATATTCGTGCATTAACGAGAGCGGGTATTCCTGTTTGCGCCCATCTTGGCCTGACGCCGCAATCAGTCGGTGTCCTCGGAGGATATAAGGTCCAGGGAAGAAGTGCTGAGGCCGCCAAAAAGCTGATTGAAGATGCGAAGAAATGTGAAGAAGCAGGAGCCTTTATGGTAGTTCTTGAATGCGTTCCAAGACAATTGGCGGAAGAGGTCTCAAAGCAATTAACGGTTCCGACAATCGGCATCGGTGCAGGAGCAGCTACTGATGGACAGGTTCTTGTTTATCACGATCTGTTAACTTATGGTGTAGATCGTGTTCCAAAATTTGTTAAGCCTTTTGCCAATATAGATGTGGAAGCAATGAAAGGATTAAAAGAATATATAAACCAGGTGAAGGCAGGAACATTCCCTGAGGAAGCCTATACGTTTACAATGAAGGAAGAAGAGTTGGAAGCACTCTACGGAGGAAAGAAATGAGAGTAATCACAACTATTAAAGAAATGAAAGAGTTCATCAGAGAAAAAAAACAACAGCAAGTTTCCATCGGTTTTGTGCCGACAATGGGGTATCTCCATGACGGTCATATTCAGTTAATCCGCAGCGCCAGAGCAGAAAATGATATCGTAGTTATAAGCATTTTTGTTAATCCGCTCCAGTTCGGACCGGATGAAGATTTCGACATCTATCCGCGGGATTTGGAACGGGATAAGAAAATTGCTGCCAGTGAAGGAGTCGATGTTATTTTCCATCCCTCAACAGAGGAGATGTATCCCGGCAAACTGTCAGTAAAAGTCATCGTCCAGGAAAGGGTCAATGTTCTTTGCGGGGAGTCCCGGCCGGGGCATTTTGACGGAGTGGCGACTGTTTTAACAAAGCTTTTCAATATTGTTGAGCCTGACCGGGTTTACATGGGAATGAAAGATGCCCAACAGGTGGCTGTTGTGGAAGGGCTTGTTGCTGATTTTAATTTTCCATTGGAACTGATTCCGGTCGATACGGTTCGTGAAGAGGATGGTCTGGCCAAAAGTTCAAGGAATGTCCACTTATCAGAAAAAGAACGGCAACAGGCACCTTATCTGTATAAAAGTCTTCTTGAGGCCAAAAAGCTTCTTATGGAAGGCGAGAGAGATGAAAAGAGAATTATTTCTCATATGAAACAGTTTATTGAAGAGAACACGGACGGGAACATTGATTATATAGAAATCTATTCTTTTCCCGGGTTGGAAAAAATGGACAAGCTTGAGGGAAAAATCATTATTGCGCTAGCAGTGAAGTTTTCCAAAGCCCGTCTCATTGATAATATCGTTATTACATTGTCTTAAGCACAGATTTGGAACAGAGATTCGTGAATTGAAGAAATCTAAGAGGAGATTAGGGGGAACGTTATGTTTCGCACCATGATGAATGGGAAATTGCACCGTGCCCGGGTCACGGAGGCAAATTTAAATTATGTGGGAAGTATTACAATTGATGAGGATCTGCTTGACGCAGTCGGTATGGTCGCAAATGAAAAGGTTCAAATTGTTAACAATAATAATGGAGCCAGATTTGAAACGTACATTATTCCGGGTAAAAGAGGCAGCAGGGAGATTTGCATAAATGGAGCTGCAGCCAGGCTTGTTGAAGTAGGCGATGTTGTTATCATTATTTCGTACGCATTGGTGCCCGAAGAAAAAATTGCCCAACATAAGCCAAAGGTTGCAATTATGAACGAAAACAATGAAATCGTTGAAATGCTTTCAGCAGAACCGGAGAAAACTATCATGTAAGACCCCGATATTTTGGGGTCTTTTTTTTGCAGTTTTGCGGTTTTTGAAATTGGTTCTGTCTTTAGAGAACGGACCCGCGAAGTGCCTCCTGTTGTATAAGATACAGAATGGGACACGGCAAAAGGGCTTGAGTTCCGCAATTTCCCTGAGGAGTGTTTATTTAACGTAAGGTAAGGTTCTAACTAAATATGTTAGTGCCCGTTTTGCAGAGTATCACCAGCAAACGGGGTTCAAAATTGAATCTTGGATCCCAGGTTAGTCGTTATTGTTTTGGGATGGGATTTAAAATGGGAAATTGGGTCCCGAATGGGATATCTTTTTTGTTAAATGGGATCTAATAAATGGTTTTAGGTCCCGTATTGCAGTGTACCTGCAGCAAACGGGCTCTAAAAACGAATTTTGGATCCCAAGTAATTCGTTTTTGTTTTAGCATGGGATCTAAAAAGGGAAATTGGCTCCCGAATGGATTACTTTTTTTATTAAATGGGGTCTAATAAATGGTTTTAGGTCCCGTATTGTAGTGTACCTGCAGTAAACGGGCTCTAAAAACGAATTTTGGATCCCAAGTAATTCGTTTTTGTTTTAGTATGGGATTTAAAACAGGATATTAGCTCCCGAATGGATTACTTT
>JANWJP010000174.1 GCA_025451895.1 Robertmurraya sp. | reverse complement strand
TCGACTACGACGGGCGTATTCGGACTTAACGTGTCACCACCATCAATAGTAAGTGCATCTGTAGTCAGTGTAGAAACATCCGCTTGTTGAGGCATCCCGTTCAAGTATAAAGTATAGTATGCAAATGTTGCAGGAAACGCTGTAATATTTGCCCCGGTATCATCAGTAAAAAATGATGCTTCAATGGCAAAATCAGAACCAGTTCCTGTTCCGTTTGAAATAAAGGCAGCAAATTTTCTAGACTCCAGATATGGTCTGATCAACGGCATGGAACTCACATCCTTTTCCAAATTTTCAATATTATTTTATGTTGCTTGTCTTATTTGGCAACGTCTGATACCCAACTTGCACCCTTTTTTAAAATTGTGCGTACACCTCCTTTCAAAATTCAGGCTCTATTAAATGGGGTTGTTGATTTCCGTTACAGGCAAGGATGATTCGCGGGTGAACGCCGAACCACCCCGGGCGAACAGGACGTTTGTTACAAAGGCGGTGCCACAGGACGTGGCGGTTTTAGCCTTCAGGCCGACAGGATGTCGGTCACAAAGACGGTGCCACAGGATGTGGCGGTCTTAGTCTTTAGGCCAACAAGACGTTGGTCACGAAGGCGGTGCCACAGGACGTGGCGTTTTTAGCCTTCAGGCCGACAGGATGTCGGTCACAAAGACGTGGCCACAGGATGTGGCGATCTTAGTCTTTGATCCATAATATGTATCTGCGGGGTCCCGCCTGTCTCTTTTCCGCAGAACACTGAAATGCATCCTCTAATCTGTCCACGCACGACTAAAATGCTTTAACATTTTAGAAAGAGGCTTCGTGCATTTTTCTAAAATTAACAAAATATTTCAAATCATCATGCCCTTTAACACAACCACAACTTAAAAAGGGTTATTTGCCTGTTCCATGCCCCTTCGTAAACCGGAAAAACAGAACAAAAAGGAATGGAGAGGGAAAACCAATGTATACAAACAAAAATTCGTAAAAACTGGCTTGCTTACCTTTGCCAAAGGGAGAATCAATCAAATTTCGATTCGATTTCATATTTTGGCGTCTTTTTCTCCGGATAAAATTCTGCTGTTTGCCTGACCCTTACTCATGAAATGCAAGGGAGGCGGGGAAACTGCCTTTAACTCATCACTCAATTATTCAGAAAAATTTTTTACGATTGGATATTTCTTACAGAACCAAAATTCTTTCCCTCGTTAATCATGGCCGGATTAAACTTTTTCGATAAAAATTTTGTCATGCTTTTTTAAAATTTGCGAAAGCCGCGACATGCACCACGGCAGAAGAAATGTAAATCTTCTGCCTATTTTTTTGTTGAATATGTACATAAATGGGGCGATTTCCATATGATGCTATTGTAACTAATAGTACTCATATTGAAGAAAGGACAGATGTTTTATGAAAAAAGACATCAAACCCATTCAGGGGAGGCAGCAGCTTTCGCCAAATCCGATCGGACCTGAATGTATTCGAGTAACGAAAGTCTATGACTGGGTTGTCTTAACCAATCGTGATAGAAGTAATGTGATGATTCCAAACGATATTCTTGCTCAAATCGAAGCTTGCCGTGAAAAAGGCAATGTCATCTCAGCAACTTGTTCAGAAGTGAAGGGATCACGTTCCTGTGATTTAATCAGCACACGCGAAGCTCCTCAAGAATTCGGGCCGAGCACGCAAATTGTAACAATGGCCTTCCATGTACAGATCGCCATTCAATTCTACTGCAACAAAAAACCGATTTCAGGTTGCCGTTTTATTGCACCGGTAACATTTGTTGACGATGTGCTCCTCTGTTTCCCGGAAGGAACGGAAATTAACTGCAATATCTTTGATGTGCAAACTTCTGTTATTTTAAATCAAATGATTGGGAATACTGTCATGGTTGACGTACTCATGTGTAAGGATATTCAAGTGGAAGCAGAAGTAAAACTTGAGGTTGAAGCCAAGTTCTGCGGACCGCGTGAAATCATACCGATCCCTGCAGATGAACCTGTCTGCACAAGGCCGGCCTTCCCGTTGCAATGCCCTGCCTTCTTCCCGCCGTTAAATTGTTTGTGCCAAGGTGCGGGTAATTTTGAAGGTGAAGCAATCATTTCTTATACAGAACTCGGCGGTGAAACTGTAACTCCAACAGGTAACTTAGACTTAACAGCCCTTATTTGTGACAGTTGCAATCTGGCCGCAAGCAATTTGACTGTAAGATTTATTGAGGTTCCGGGAGCCGGCACACCTGAAGACGAACTCGATCAAAGCTTTCGTTTTGTTGCAAATGATTTCAATCAGCCAACCTGTGAGGATGATACAATGACTGTTACAGGAACAGGCGTATTTACACCCGATGAAGGTGCACCGGAAAATGCCGTATTTAGTTTAGTAATGACAGACGGTGCTACCCCCGATGCTGATGCACTCACTCTTGTTATTACGACAGCATCTACTACTGTAACCATCAGCCTAAATGCTACTGACAATGAGGGGCTTGAAGTGGAAGTCGAAGAATGTCAACGTTTTGAACCATAAAATCATAACTTGCTCATTTACGGGGGCAATCACCCCCGAATTATTTATTCTTTAGGAACCGATAATACCATTCTGCAACTTCAAAAACCAAAAATTGAAGGAGAGTGTAAAAATGAGTTTCAGCAGACTCCGGAAAAAAGTTAAAAAAAAGCTTGGCCCAAACTACCCCAAACCCTTACAAAAAACCGGCCTTAATATCCAAAACAGCAGTCCTGCACCCAGAAAAGGCTGCTGTGGGCGGAGTATATGATCTTCAAGATACTTTCCACATCACCCGGGAAAGCTTAAATAAAATCATCACCCATTGTCGGCAGGAATTACCTTTTGAGGCTTGCGGTCTAATCTCCGGGAGAAACGGAATTGCTTACCGCATTTGGAAAATGACAAACATCGATCGAAGTCCTTATTCCTTCTCTATGGATTTAGATGAATTGAAACATGTTTTTCTGAAAATGACCAAATACAATCAGGAGTTTATGGGAATTTACCATTCTCATCCCTCAGGAATAGCCTACCCTTCTCCGGAAGATATCCATTTTAACAATTATCCGGACAAAATCCAGTTCATCATTTCATTAGCCGCAAGAAAACCGGTCATTAAAGCTTTTCGCTATTACGGAAACAATGTTATTCCTTATAAAATAAATGTTACAGAGCACTGAGCATCTGTAACATTTATTTTGATTTCTCCTGATGTATAAATTTGCAGTCTTTTATTTTGTCATATTTGCGAATTCATATAAGATTGTTGTTATCATTGCAATCAATGCGGAAACCGGACGCCAGGGACACAGACAAGATAGCGTGGGTCTGTTAAGGTTGAACTGTATTATTCGTATTATAATTGTCTTTCTTTAAAAAGGATATCGAAATACGGTTATTTGCTCCGGTTTCAATCCGATCCTCCTTAAAGTATACGAAAGCATCCACAGTCATCGTTTCCTGTTCCGATTTTGGAAAACTTATTTGCAAATTCGACAAGACTTCCGTTTGACCGGGAATAATCTCCATTGTATGAATGGGACAAATCCACAGTTCTCCTTTCTTCTCGTAATCCTCAAGCCAGTTTTCTTTCATATACTTCCATCCCCTCACTCCCTCGGTATTTGTCTGCACTCCTTTCGTCCCGGAAAAACTTTTAGGGAGAATCTGGCCGGTAATTTTCACACGGTGTTCCGGTTTCGTCTTTATACACACGACCGGATTACGCAGCACTTCGGTTCCCGTATTTTTAATATGGAGACCTCCGAAAAGCAGAACTTTTGAATTTTGATCATCTATTAAAAATTGATAGTCAAAAAAAATATCAGCTTTTTTCAATTTCTTTTGTTGAAGGTCTCTTTCAGATTCAGAAAGTTTTCCTGATATCTTCTTTCTTAATTCGGAAGATTTGTTTACATTAGCTTGAAAACCTGTGCCAAAAAGATTGAGGAGATTTGAAACAGGGACAAATGAAAGAACAGATAAAGGGGCATCCTCCAGCAGTTTTGCCATAATCCCGACGGTGAGTATTGACGCATATTTTTCTCCATAAAGTTTCCAAAATTCATCATCTGAGGCAACAGGAGAGATAATTTGAACTTTAATTTCAGAAGGGTCAAATTTTCGATTTTCTGTGCTGCTTCTTACTTTCATATTTGCCTTTTTTCCTTCTGTACGGACAGCTTCAACTAATTTTTTAAAATTAGCGTTAGAACACTGGGTAATTTCCAGACGGGGTTCTTTAATATGAGGAATTTCCAGTAAACCCAATTTTAAGTTAATAACCCCTTCCTCTTTCCCTTCTTCCTGCTCCAAAACGTTAGTCCCCGCTGTCTCCAGAAAGAGGCAAATTTTTTCAATAAGCATTTTTTCCCGTTCCTTTTTTCGAAAAGAAGAAACAGTGTTATCATCAAATGGTGTAATGTTCAATTTTTTCTGTGTAAGAATTGGAGTCAGCTCCACCCTGTTTTTTTCCGGTTCCCGTTTTACATCATAGCCCATTTCACGAAAAAAATATTGAAAAACAGGGAGCCATTCCTGCTGCAGCCGCCCTTTCGTTTGACCACCCTGTTGAACAATCAAATCCATTTCAAAAATCCCCCTTTAAAAAGTTCCGCACCCAATAACGCTTTTTTCCGTAATCATTAATCTTTTTATGCCAAATCCTCCGTGGAAAATCTATTTTTCTCCGCCTTCTCTGCACTTTTTTGATTAGGAAATTATTCTCCCGCCAATCAACAAAAACCTGTTTTTACATATAAATATATATATAAATGTCCTTTGATTTATGTTAAATCCAAGTTCCTTTTTACAAAACAGAAAAGGAAGTGTAAACGAAATGCTGTCCAAAAAATTTAACAGCCCCCCCGATCCGAAAATCATTCAACTGGAGCAATTAATCATTCATCTAAAATCCGAACTTGCCCAGTATAAAGAAAGAGTAAAAGAATTGGAGAGGGACAGTGATATTAAAGAACTTCTGGATGAAAACCGGGATTTGCTCCGGCGGTTGGAAGATGCCCGGGAATTTGCCCGGGAAGCCGAGGAAATGAAAGAACAGTTTAAAGAAGAAATATATCGTCTCGAAAATAAAAATCAACAACTGAAAATGGAAATCGAAGCTCTCCAGGAACAATTATCCTATTCCGATGACCAGATAAATGAGCCTGAGACTTCTCCGGATGATATCATGCATCAAAATGAAGTCTTTTTTGAAAATATCCGGCAAACAATTCAAGAAGATCTGAAACAACACTTAAAAAGGTTTGAAACTCTGCTTTCCCCTCTTTTTGAGGAACAGGACACAAAAATGAAAGACCCTGCCGTTCTTTTTGAGCAACTGCAGGAAAAGCTGGAAAATTTAGCCGAGTCGGTGCTCAATGATTTTCAGGCCGACTTTGTGAAAGATAAGGCTGCCGAACTGACTAACAAATTAACCGCCATTCAGGAGAACATGGAACTGCTGACAGATAAACTGTCCCTGTTCACCGAGCAAACTCAGTCTTACATGAAAGAAGAAGAAAATTTCAGAACGGATATGAAGCATTATGCAATGACAGCCGCATCCTACAAACAAGATTTAGACAATTTAACTTCAGAACTTAACAGACTAAAACAGCAAGAATTCCTACTGCAGCAACAACTCGAACAACTGCAGGAAGAAAACTCCAAATACAGGGACCAAGAACAAATATTGAAAACAGAAGCGGAACATTTGAAACAATCACTGGGAGCACATGAAAATAAAGCGAAGAACGTAATGGAAGAAATCCAACAACTTAAGGAAGAAAATACAAAGCTCCTTCAAAAAGAAGCGGAACTGACGAAAGAACTGGAACAATTAAAAAGCAAGCTTGTGCAAGAAAATGATCAACAAAAAACTTTAACGTTTACAATTGAGCAACTGAAAAAAGAGAATTCGCAGCTGTCTGAGAAGGAAAAAAAATACCTCGCACAAATTCAAGAGCTGGAAAACAAACTTCAGGAGCAGGAAAAAGAACAGGAAAATAACGTCACAAAGCTGAAATTTCCAATTCCCAAACAGGTAAATAAAGAAGAGATTCTTCCAGCGGATAGAAGTGCAAGTCAATTAATAAAGCATACAAAGTCTGAGCAGGGTGCGGATAGTTTTTCCTATAAATTTTCCCGTTCTGATTCAAAAAAAAATCCAAACTCCGGAATGTCCGTTCCCAATCCGTTCGAAAAAACCGTCATCACCAACCGCCTGTATGTATCAACCAATCAAAACGGGAATTACGATGAAGAAAGGAAAACCTCTAAAAATCAAAAAAACTTGCCCCGTCAAAATTCATTGAATCATTTCTATGAAAATAACCCGCTTTATCAAAATTCCGCAACCCAACAGAACTCAATTAATCCTTTCAGAAAGTTGAACTGACATTTCAACGTTGCATTTGGTATTCAAAATACAGGATTGGCACTAAAACTCAAAGGTGATCATATTGTCCATTAATCCGACAGTCTCAATTATTTTTCCCGTCAAAAACGAAGGAGAAAATGTAGAGAATACGGTTGATTCTTTATTTTCTGCCCATAATGACACGGATTTCGAAATTATTATAGTTGACGATGCCTCAACAGACGGGTGTTGTGATTTTTTAAAAAAAGCTCAAGAAATACCGGCAGATAAAAAAATATCCCTTTATAGAACTGAAGGGATTGGATCGGCCAATGCAAGAAATTATGGTGCTGAAAAGGCTGCCGGAAAATATTTCGTCTTTTGTGATGCCCATCTTGAATTTGCGGACCGTTGGCTCGATCATCTACTCAAACCGCTTTTAAACAATCAGACTGATGCCGTTTCACCGGCGATTGGTTCAATGAAAAACCCGGACTTTACCGGATACGGGCAAACACTGAAGTCCAATTTAAGAATAAAGTGGCATAAAAACCGGACACATATTTTTGAAACCCCCATCCTGCCGGGAGCCTGCCTGGCTGTTTCAAAAGAAACTTTTGAAGATATCGGCGGTTTTGAAAAAGGCTTTAAAACATGGGGTTACGAAGATGTGGAAATATCCATCAAACTGTGGCTTTTTGGATACAGATGCCATTGTGAACCGAAAGTAAAAGTTCTTCATTTATTTAGAACCGTTCAGCCTTATGACATCAACAATGAAGAAATTTTTTACAATCTGATGCTGATGGCCTATTCCCATTTCAATGCCAACCGGATTGAAACATGCCGAAAACTCATTACCCGGAAACGCGCTGCAAAAATTGAAAAAGAAATTATAAAAAACGGTGCAAAAACACAAAGACTCCAATACTTTGCGAAAAGAACCCATACCGATGACTGGTTCTTTCAAAAATTCAACATCAACTTCTGAACCCATAACACAACCGGACCGGAAATCCTCAACGGCAACAATATGCAGTAACGGCGGGTGTTATTTGGCAAATTTTAACAAGTGACAGGCACCGTGGTGATTAATCATATGTTAAAACATGTATCTGTCCTTATTCCCTTTCGGCCGGATGAACCTTACAGAGAGAAGGCTTTTAAATGGATATTGGAGTTTTACAAAAAAATGCTTCCCGATGCTGAAATTTGCATTGGCAGTTGTAACTCGAGATTATTTTGCAAGTCGGCGGCAGTCAATGAGGCAGCCGGGAAATCTACCCGTAATATTTTTGTTATTGCTGATGCAGATATCATCTTTGATCCGCAATCCATAGAACATTCCCTTTTCCTGTTGGAGGAAGCAGCCTGGGTTATTCCATACACACAGGTTTTAGATATTTCAAAAAATAGCACAGACAAACTGCTGAGAAGAAAACCTTTTTGGCCGGGTACTGCAGAAAACTTGGAGGTAACAAAACGAACACCAAGAGCAGTAGGAGGCTTAAATATTGTTCCCCGGAAACACTTCGAATCAGTTGGGGGCTGGGATGAAAGATTTTTCGGGTGGGGCGGCGAAGATGACAGCTTTTGTTATACCCTTGATACCATATGCGGGAAACATAAGCGTCTGCAAAAAGACATCCTTCACTTATGGCATAAACCGGTAAAGTCAAAAGGAAACCCAAATTACCAATATAATCGCGAGCTTGTAAAACGATATTATCGTGCATATGGAAATAAAAACCTTATGCAGCGTATTATCGAAGAAAAACTCCGTTCCCGCCGTGAGATGAACAACAAATAAAATCAATCTAAATTGTTTGCGTTGATGGGAGAAAGATGACACTCCGGTAATTCCGGATGTATCAAACCCTGCTTCGAAACCGGAGTGAGCGTCCGCCGCCGAACATGAAAGAGTATGAATTGCAGTTTCCGCCGCTTATTATTATGCCGGTGCCGGCATCGAATAACTTCTGTTATAAACACCAACCGGGAAATATTTCTATGTCCCATATATTTTGAAACTTCCGCAAAAATCCCAAAGCAGGCACCACCTGCTGTGTTTTCATTTTCTTTTATTTGTTTTCAAATTCTGTTGTTTTTTGTCATTTATTTGAAGGTGACAGGCACCTTTTCAAACGGGCACCTTTTCAAATAGAACTGCGAGGCCGAGGCCTCCGGCGATTCCGAGTGTTGCAAGGCCGTATTTGCCTTGGGTGCAGTGCATTTCGGTACACAGTCTGGTTACAAGGATGGCTCCGGATGCTCCGTAGGGGTGGCCGAGGGCGATGGCTCCGCCGCCCCGGTTGACTTTTTTTTCGTCGATTTGCAGTTCACGGAGGGATGCGAGTACTTGTGATGCAAAGGCTTCGTTGAATTCGATCCAGTCAATGTCATCAGTGGACAGGCCGGTCCTTGCCAACAGCTTTCTTACCGCGGGTACAGGACCGATACCCAGATAGTTTGGATCGACCCCGGCGCTTGTTGCATCCATAAATTTGGCCAGCGGTACAAGTTTAAGTTCCTTGCATTTCTCCTCCGACATCATGAGGACAACAGCTGCTCCATCATTAACAGGACAGGCATTCCCCGCCGTGACCGTTCCATCGCTTTTAAAAACGGGAGGAAGCATTGCGAGCTTTTCCGCGGTGGTATCAGGGCGCGGGCACTCATCTGTGCATATTCCGCGGACAGGAACAATTTCTTTTGTAAACCTGCCTGTTTCCTGTGATAAAACAGCTTTCCTGTGGCTCTCCAAGGCGAATCTGTCCTGATCCTCCCTGGTAATTCCATACCGCTCCGCCACATTTTCCGCGGCTATTCCCATATCCGGATCCCCGATAAAGTCCGGCGAAAAACGCGCCCTGGGCATGACCTCCGGAAACCCTTTAAAATGATTAATGGGCTTAGCCAATTTCCACGGCGCCAAACTCGTGCTCTCCACTCCCCCGGCCAAATAAATATCCCCGGCACCTGCCTGAATCAATCTGGCCGCCATGATGATCGCCTCAAGACCGGAGCCGCATTGCCTGTCAACCGTTACCCCCGGGACATTCACCGGCAGACCGGCTTCCAATGCGGACAACCGTGCCAGATTTCCTCCGGGGCCGACGGCATTTCCTAAAATCACTTCATCAATTTCCTCAGCCCGTACAGGAAACTCATCCAGAATACCGCGGATAACCGTTGCTGCCAATTCCTCCGGAGGAATATCACGAAAGATGCCGCCAATCTTTCCGACCGCCGTTCTTCTCGCTGCAACAATCACTGCTCTTTTCATTGGTGGACTGCCATCCTTTTCTCAATCGTTTGGTGAAATTCATTTCTGGCCACTTTCCCGCTCGCCGTCATTGGAAAGCTCTCCACAGCGATATATTCTTTCGGGCATTTGTAAGCCGGCAATTCCGTCCGGCAATAAGCGTCAAGTGAATCTGTATCCGCCTTTCCTTCCCACTCGATAAAAGCCGTCAGCTTTTCCCCCCAGTAAGGGTCAGAAATCCCTGCTACAACAGCTTCTTTTACGCAAGGGTGATTTTTGAGCACCTCTTCCACTTCTTCAGGATAAATATTTAAACCGCCGCTGATGATCATATTTTTCTTTCTGCCTGCCAACAGCAGATATCCTTTTTCGTCAATATAGCCAACATCGCCGACCGTCACATAATCGCCGTTGAAAACTTCATCATTTAACTCAGGAGCATTCACATAGCCG
>JANWJP010000173.1 GCA_025451895.1 Robertmurraya sp. | reverse complement strand
TTCAGAGTTTGTAATAAAATTCCAGCTAATTTGATTGGATCCTAATAATTTGTATTGGAAGCCATCAAATTTCAAGGAATTTTAGGTTTAAATAAACGATGCCGTAAGGCTATGAATATTTCAGGATGAACTTGATTTGACAATGTTCCGCAAAAAGTATCTCTGAGATTGAACCGGTGATATAAGTCATTTTATCTGTTTCATTTATCCTATACCCGCCCCTGTAATTCGCCTTTGCCTCCCTGTAAATGATGTACTATTTTCTCTAAAAAAATTGGCCTGATACAAATTTATTTCATAATGCACTCTTATTAATTCCTGAATGGTAAAACATCTGTTCATAAAATAAGGATCACCGGTATAATATTATTTTTTTACTAAATGAAACACTTTTTATTGAGTTTTTTTCAAAAAAGTCCAATTTAATCCTTTAAAAGTAAGTTTTCCTAGTTTATTACTGTGACTTAAGTCACATCGAATATGGATAAGTTTTGAAAATAATTCACATAGTTAACAGTTCCGGTTTGATATAGTTATATTAAACAATGTTTAAAACACTGTTTAAAATGTAAAGGGGGGTAATTATGTCCTCTAAAGATGAACAGGAGTGTCCAAAAAGACAGCAAATCCTGAATGTGACCCTCGAACTTCTTAAGACCGAAGATTTTGAAGAGATAACGGTCAGAAAAATTGCCAAAAGGGCCAACGTCAATGTGGCATTAATTAATTATTACTTTGGTTCGAAGGACAAACTGCTGAATTCAGCAGTGCAAATATTAGTAACTTCTTTTAAAGAAGCTTTTTCTATTTTAGATACTGAAGGAATGGATCCGAGGGAGAAATTAAAAACATTTTTGATGAAGTATTTAACGATCAGCAGGCAATATCCGTTTATTGTCAGACGGCTTGTTGCAAAGGATCCGTTTCTTTTTGACAGTCAAAAGGAATTTTTTGAATTTATCAAAGCGATTGGACTGAGAAGCCTGCTTCGAACCGTCGGTGAAATATCCGGTGAAACAGACCAGGAAAAACTGACCATCATGACATCACATTTATTGGGGGCTTCCTTCTTGCCCATGCTGCTGGAGCCTCTCTATAAAAGCATCACCGGTTTTCCGTTTCCTGATGAGGAGACCCGGATTGATATTTTACTTGAAAATTACTTTTCAAAATGAGTAAGCGCTTACATTTTTAGGCTGACAAAGGTGAAAAGGAAGGGATAAAAGTATGGAACTTCAAGTAGGTCTTGATGTAGGTTCAACAACCGCAAAAATGGTTGCTTTAAACAGCAACAAGGAAATTATTTTTAAATCATATAAACGCCATTTTTCTGATATTAAAAACACAACTTTAAAACTGCTTCAAGAACTTGCCGCCAAATTTCCTGCAGCAAAATTGAAGATTAATGCTTCCGGCTCTTCCGGCCTCGGTCTTTGTGAGCCACTGGGAATCCCGTTTATTCAGGAAGTAGTCGCCTGTACGGAGGCAGTAAAAGCGTCTCAGCCCAATATCGATGTCATTGTTGAACTCGGCGGGGAGGATGCCAAGCTCATCTATTTAACAAACGGCCTTGAACAACGCATGAACTCGGCATGCGCGGGGGGAACAGGGGCATTTATTGATCAAATTGCCACCCTGTTAAATACCGATGCGGAAGGTTTGAATAAATTGGCCGAGGGAGCAGAGAAAATTTACCCGATTGCTTCCAGGTGCGGAGTGTTTGCCAAGACAGATATCCAGCCATTGTTGAATGAAGGGGTAAGAAGAGAGGATATCGCCGCTTCCGTCTTTCAAGCTGTGGTCAATCAAACAATCGGGGGACTTGCGGCCGGAAGACCTATCCGCGGAAATGTTGCTTTTCTCGGAGGGCCGCTCACATTTCTTCCGGAATTGAGAAAGCGTTTTGTCGAGACGTTGAAACTGAAGGAAGAACAAGTGTTACATAGTGAGGACGGTCATTATTATGTCGCCATCGGAGCCGCCCTGGAAAGTGAAAAAAATAACTTGATTGAAATTCATAAAATTTTGAAATTACTTTCAAATATGGATCAAACCATTGTCAAAGATGCTGAAGAAGGAAATGAACCGCTCTTCCGCAATAACGGGGAACTTGAAGCTTTTAAAAAACGTCACAGCAAGGCAAAGGTTTCTGTCAGACCCCTTGAAACGTACAAAGGAAATGCTTTTTTGGGAATTGACGCAGGTTCCACGACCACAAAGATGGTCTTAATTGGCGAAGATGAAGAGGTGCTTTACCAATTTTACGATAAAAACAAAGGAGACCCGATTGAAACCGCCCGTGAAGGGCTGATGCGCTTGTATGAAATTTTGCCGCCCGATGTGAATATCGTCCGTTCAACGGTCACCGGTTACGGAGAAAAACTGATCCAGGCCGCTTTCCAGATCGATGACGGCGAAATTGAAACAGTAGCCCATTATACAGCGGCTAAAAAATTCCAGCCGGATGTCGATTTTATTCTCGATATCGGCGGCCAGGATATGAAATGTATTAAAATCAGGGGCGGCGTCATTGACCGGATTATTTTAAACGAAGCTTGTTCGGCCGGATGCGGTTCTTTCCTGGAAAGCTTCGCAGAAACACTGGGCAAAAATGTGCGCGAATTCTCCAGCATGGCTTTAACGGCTGATCACCCTGTTGATTTGGGCTCCCGTTGTACTGTTTTCATGAACTCAAAAGTAAAGCAGGTTCAGAAGGAAGGAGCAAGTATTGCCGATATCTCCGCCGGTCTTGCCTATTCCGTTATTATGAATGCACTTTATAAAGTTATTAAACTTACATCTGTTGATGAATTGGGTGAGCGTATAGTAGTCCAGGGGGGCACCTTCCTGAATGATGCAGTGCTAAGAGCCTTTGAAAAACTGACAGGCAAGGAAGTAATCCGTCCGGACCTTGCGGGACTGATGGGAGCATACGGCTGTGCGCTCATTTCCAAACAGCGCTGGACTAAACAAAGCATGACGACACTTTTAACACCGGACAAGCTTAATGCTTTTTCCGTCAAAACAACCCACAGCCGCTGCGGCCGCTGTGAAAATAACTGTCCGATTACAGTGAACCGATTTGCGGACAAGCGTATTTTTATCACAGGAAACCGCTGTGAGCGTGGAGCGGGAAAACAAAAGGTAAAAAGCGATCTGCCCAACCTTGTTCAGGAAAAATTGGACAAGCTTTTCAAGCGGGAAGGCTTAAAGGGGGACGAGGCTTACCGCGGAAAAATCGGTATTCTGCGTGTAATGAATATGTATGAAAACTATCCGTTCTGGCACCGTTTCTTTACGGAGCTTGGCTTTGAAGTCGTCCTTTCCGACCCGTCGAGCAAGAAAATTTTCGAGATGGGAATTGAAACGATCCCTTCCGAAGCGATTTGTTATCCGGCAAAGCTTGCCCACGGGCATATGATGAATTTAATAGATAAAGAGGTTAAGAAGATCTTCTATCCTGCTGTCGTCTATGAAAAGGAGGAAACGATCGCTCAGAAAAACCATTATAACTGCCCGGTTGTTGCTTCCTATCCGGAGGTCATCCGCGTCAATATGAGACCTCTTATCGAGAAACACGGGATCGACTATATTTCCCCGTTCTTGAATCTTGAAAGTGAAACGTCTTTATTAAAAGGTCTCACGGAAAGCTTCCCCGAGATTCCAAAGCGGGAAATTAAAGAAGCGCTTAAAAAGGCGGAGGAAGAAGACAGGGCATTTAAATCCTGGATCGCCCGCCGCGGTGAAGAGGTTATTGCTCGGTTGGAAAAGGAAGGAAAGAAAGGGATCGTGATGGCCGGTCATCCGTATCATATCGATCCTGCCATTAACCACGGCCTTCCGGAGGAAATTGTCCGACTGGGAATGGGAGTATTAACAGAGGATTCAGTCTCCCATTTAGTTAATGAACAGCATGTCGGCGTGGTAAACCAATGGACGTTCCACTCCCGCCTGTACAGGGCAGCGGACGTTGTAAAAAAATATCAGCATCTGGAGCTTCTCCAAGTTACTTCGTTCGGCTGCGGTCTTGATGCAATTACAACGGATGCGGTGGAGGAAATATTAGAAGAGGATAATCAACTCTATACATGGATTAAAATGGATGAAATCAGCAATCTGGGTGCGGCCAGAATCCGTCTTCGTTCCCTGAAAGCCGCGATGGAGGAAAGAAGCAGGGAGGGCGTTGATGTCCGCCTGTTAAACAAACGTTTAAAGGAACCTGAGGCTGTTTTTGACAAAGAAGATAAAGAAATTCGCACGATCTTGGCACCGCAAATGCTGCCAACTCATTTTTCTCTGTTTGAACGGGCCTTTGAACTGCACGGCTACAAAATGAAGGTCATTGAGGAAGTTTTCGATGAAGATGTGGAGGTTGGTTTGCGCTATGTAAACAACGACGCATGTTATCCGGCTATTATTACGATTGGCCAACTTGTTGGCACACTGCAGAGAGGCGGATTTGATTTAGACCGGACGGCTGTCATTATGTCACAGACCGGCGGCGGATGCCGGGCAACCAATTATCTGGCACTATTGAAAAAGGCACTGAGAAATGCCGGAATGCCGCAGGTTCCGGTGCTGTCCTTAAATGCAGGGAATATCGACGGCGTTGAGCATCCCGGATTTAAGATTACATTGCCGCTTGCCAAAAAGCTTGTTGTTGCAGCATGTCTGGGCGACTTGTTAATGCGGCTCCTTCTTGCAGTCCGTCCTTACGAGAGGATTAAAGGCAGCACACAGCTCCTTTATGTTAAATGGCTGGAGCGCTCTAAGAAGATCATTGAGGACTTTTCCATGAAGGAATATAAAAAGTGCATTTCCGCCATCATTTCCGATTTTAACAATATTGAGGTCTATCAGGTTGAAAAGCCGCGCGTCGGAATTGTCGGTGAAATTCTCGTCAAATTCCATCCTTATGCCAACAACCAACTGATTGAAATTATTGAGGAAGAAGGCGGAGAAGCGGTTGTTCCTGATTTCATTGACTTCTTCTTATACGGTCTGTATAACCGGTTCTTTAAAGTGGATCAATTCGGTTTCCCGAAACTGAATGCGGCTTTAGGTAAAATTGCCATCAGCTTAATTGAGCATTACCGCAATCCTGTTCGGGTGGCGCTGAAGAAGAGCGGCCGCTTTGAAGCACCGCTTGAAATTCACCAGGTTGCTGATTTGGCCTCACGTTTCCTCAGCCTCGGCAACCAAATGGGTGAAGGCTGGCTTCTCACCGGGGAAATGGCCGAACTGATGGAATCCGGTGTTGAAAACGTAGTTTGCGTTCAGCCATTCGCTTGTTTGCCGAACCACGTCATCGGCCGTGGAATGTTTAACGCCATTAAGCATGAGTATCCGGGCGCGAATCTCATTTCTATTGACTATGATTCGAATATAAGTAAGGTCAACCAAGTTAACCGTATTAAATTGATGATAAATATTGCGAAGAACAAAATTGAAGGGAAAAACCAGGAGGTAAAGCTGGCCTCGCAAATATTCGAACAGGCAAGCAGTGAAAAATAAAACCGACACAATGGACCCCCGTCTCCGGGAAGGAAGCGGGGGTTGGTTTTTGGTCGCGGGATGGGGATGTTTTTTGAAGGTTTAAGTCTCAGTTTTGAAACCATTCTGAAGCAGTGCCCGTCTTTATAGATTGATAAATTAATGATGGTTTATCTTTGTAGAGTGGCGTCTGTTTTGGTGGAGATGGATCTCTTTTGGGCTTTAGTTTGCCATAGTAGCACTCATTTTAGTAGGCGGGGTTGGAATGTGGGCTTAAGTTTGTCAAAGTACATCCAGTATTGTTTTTTTAAAATGAATTTGGGCTTCAGTTTTTCAAAGCAGATGCCGTTTTGGTGAAGAGTCGTAACTTTTGGTCTTTAGATGCTATTCTAATTGCCATGTTCGGGGAAGCGGTTTGAATTAGGAATCCGGTTGCACGTTTATTACTTCCAAAACAGTAAATTTTTCCATTTATTTATTAAATTGGTTGACCTTCCAAACAGAGTAAAAAATAAAAAGACTATACTCTAAACGGCCGGGAACTGCTATAATTAGAACTTGGTTGTGCAGTTTTTCCAAACAGAAAAATCGTGCATAAATGAAATAATAGCTTGTTATGATTAAAAAGGATTCGAATAAATCCCTTAAATTATTCCTTTGTAATCATTACCAACAACCGTATGCATGTACATACAGGCAGATTTTCCGCTTCAGTTTATTGACAGGAAATATTGTGAAAAAAAGCACTGTTCAATCGTACTGTCACTTCAGCAGTATTCACTCACTCCCATCTGAGGGCAGCGGACCGGACGGCAGGCAAAATGTTCATCACCCGGGGCGTTCTGGCGGGAAAAGAAAAAAGCTCTTTGATGAGAGGTTTCATTTTATAGAGAAAAAGGAGTTCGGATATGGAATTTATAGAAATCTTAAAAGCGATCATACTTGGACTGGTGGAAGGGTTAACGGAATTTGCGCCTGTTTCATCAACAGGTCACATGATTATTGTGGATGATCTTTGGTTGAAATCTGCAGAATTTCTCGGTTCAAAATATACTGCGAATACGTTTAAAGTGGTTATCCAGCTCGGCTCGATATTGGCAGTTGTGGTAGTTTTTTGGAAAAGGATCATCGACATGCTCAGAATTGACAGGGGAGACAAACCGAAGCAGCGTTTGAAATTGACTCACGTCATCGTCGGGTTGGCTCCGGCCGGTGTGTTTGGTGTTCTTTTTGAAGATATGATTGACGAGTATTTATTCAGAACAGAAACGGTATTAATCGGGCTGGTCCTGGGCGCGATTTTCATGATTATTGCTGACCGGGTGAGCAAAGCCAAAAAAGATACACTGAAACCTACTGTGGATGAAATAACCTATAAGCAGGCACTGACGATCGGATTTATTCAATGTTTATCGCTGTGGCCGGGCTTTTCGCGTTCGGGAGCGACCATTTCCGGCGGGGTTATTACAGGACTGAGCCACCGTGCGGCTGCGGATTTTACGTTTATTATGGCGGTGCCGATTATGGCCGGAGCAAGCTTTTTATCTTTCATTAAAAATATTGAGTATTTTACGATGGATGCCATGCCGTTCTTTATTGCCGGATTCATTAGTGCTTTTGTTTTCGCATTACTGGCTATCCGCTTCTTCCTGAAATTGATTAACAAAATTAAACTCACGCCGTTTGCCATCTATCGGATTGTTTTGGCTGCTTTGATTCTTTTCATTATCTTTTAAATCATGAATTGAAAATAAAAGAGTTGATCCTTACACACCGGGATCAACTCTTTTTTATGTCAACAATTATTATACATATTTTTTAAGGTTAAGCCGTTTGTTTAGGGCATAGACGACGGGCATTCCTGCCGCCATGACGATGAACTCACCGGCTGCAATGGTTGCCCAGGTAATAAAGAATGGCAGTCCCAGAGCCAGCTTTAACTCCAATGCAATAATGAACATTGTAACAGTAAAGACAATAGTGTTAATGGTCATTCGTGCCCAAATATTTTTAATAAACCGGCCACTGGCAATAGTAATAAGTAAGGCAATGGTTGTATGTGCCACACCAAAAATGATATCAAAGGCCGGAATCGGTGAAAAAAGCATGTTGGAAATAAAAACAGCAATGATCATACCGAAAATATATTTCTTATTGAACACGACCAAATGATTAAAGATTTCCGAGATCCGGAACTGGATTTGAGAAAAACCAAACGGCTGGATGAGCATCGTGACAGCAATATACAACGCTGCCAGGACCCCGTTTCCCACAAGTGTTTTTAATTTCATAAATCATCTCTCCTTAGTATTTTTTACGTGGGATTTTGCGAACCACGGCTTGATTTCCGTTAAGCTTTGTTTACCGCCGTTGCAGTTCAGCCTTTTTTAAAATTGAGCGGAACACATCATGATGAAATAAGCTGAAAAACAAACATGTAAACTAAGCCCGTTAAGAAATACAAGCTTTTCTATTATAACAAATGAACGGGTTATCTGTAAGATCTTTTAGAGGGAAAAATTCCCATCCGTCGCAAAAGAATCAAACATCCTTGAGTTGAGCTGAAAAATTTAAAAACTATTCTAACATTGCTATACTTGAATTATGAGTTTGATGTTTGAATGTAAGGGGGCACTGTATATGGAAACTCGTATTGAAAAGGATACTCTGGGAGAAGTCAAAGTTCCTGCGGATAAGTGGTGGGGGGCGCAAACGCAGCGAAGCCTGCAGAATTTTAGAATCGGCACCGAGAAAATGCCTTTGGAGGTAGTAGAGGCTTTTACTATTTTAAAACAGGCAGCTGCAAAAGCGAATTACGAGCTTGGCAATCTTGAAAAAGAAAAGGCTTCCATAATCCAGGAAGTTTGTGAAGAACTCCGTACAGAAGGAAACTGGGAGCATTTCCCGCTTGTTGTTTGGCAAACCGGAAGCGGAACACAGTCCAATATGAACATGAATGAGGTCGTTTCCTACCGGGCCAATCAAAAACTGAAGGAGCGGGGCAGTGAGGTGCGCATTCATCCAAATGATGATGTGAACCGTTCACAAAGCTCAAACGATACCTTCCCGACAGCGATGCATATTGCGGCATTGAAGGCCATTTACGAAAAGCTCCTGCCTGCGTTAAGACGGATGAAAAAGACGCTGGCTGAGAAAAGCAAAGAGTTTGATCATATTATTAAAATCGGCCGCACCCATCTTCAGGATGCCACTCCGTTGACACTCGGACAGGAAATCAGCGGCTGGGAGTTTATGTTGGAAAAATCGGAGGAAATGATTAAATCTGCAGCGGAACATCTGCGCAACCTGGCCATTGGCGGTACGGCAGTCGGAACAGGAATCAACGCGCATCCGAAATTCGGCGATAAGACAGCTGAAGAGATTTCGAAAATTACCGGTTATGAATTTTACTCATCGAAAAATAAGTTCCATGCCCTTACAAGCCATGATGAAATCGCCTATGTTCACGGAGCATTAAAAGCTTTGGCCGCTGACTTAATGAAAATTGCCAATGATGTCCGCTGGCTGGCAAGCGGTCCGCGTTCCGGTATCGGAGAAATTTCCATTCCGGCTAATGAACCGGGAAGTTCAATTATGCCGGGAAAAGTAAACCCGACCCAAAGTGAGGCGCTCACAATGGTCGCTGCCCAAGTGCTCGGCAATGATGTTACGATCGGGATTGCCGCAAGCCAGGGCAACTTTGAATTGAATGTTTTTAAGCCGGTGATCATCTATAACTTTCTGCAATCAGTCCGTTTGTTAAGTGACGGAATGAATTCATTCAATGATAAATGTCTTGTTGGTCTGGAAGCCAACGAGGAAACGATCGACAATCATTTGAAAAACTCTCTCATGCTTGTTACCGCACTAAATCCGCATATCGGTTATGAAAAGGCGGCTGAAATTGCGAAAAAAGCTTTTGCGGAGAACAGCACATTAAAAGAAGCGGCACTTGCCCTCGGATACCTGACAGAAGAAGAGTTTGACGAAATTGTCGTTCCGGAAAAAATGGTCGGCAGAAACTAAAACTGAAACATAAATAATGAAAGGGACTGTCCAAAAGGTCAGGTAAACTGGCTTGCGGCGGTTCCTTTTTTTGTGTAATCGGCCGTTTTGTGAATAAACCTGTAAAATTTGCGAATACGGTGATGTAAATCAATCATTTTTGCATGACTTCACTTTTATAAAAAACTCTAAACTTTACAGCCAAACTGAAAAAACGGTGCCGGCCTCTTAATCAAGAGATTCCGGCACCGTTTTTATCATTAAAAAGGGTGACATAAAGCACAATATTGGCGATTTTGCCTAAGATATCAGCGGAATTTAAAATATATTGGCGATTTTTTTGGTTTTAATGGCGAATTTCGAAAATGAAAATTATATCAGCGAAAATCTCACATGGAAATCTTAGCGGGCGTCCTGTGTTTCGATTCCTTCAATATTCTTTTCCCTGTTAAAATACTCCGCCAAATCGTCTTTGACAGTGGTTTTTGTCATTCTCACTCTTGTCCGGTAAGCCGAGCGGATAATGACATGGGCGGATACAGGAGTTGTCAGGAATACGAAGAAAATTGCCAGCAGCAACCGGATGCTGAAAAAGCCCTCCTGAAATACAAAGAAAATTAATGTTCCAACATGGACGAGGACAACGCCGATCGTAGAGCTTTTCGAAAGAGCATGTGCCCGGCTGTACACATCAGGAAACCGAATCAGGCCGACCGCGCTTAAAAAGCTGATGAATGTACCGATAAAAATGAGCAGCACCGTCAGAAATTCACTCAGAGTCGCGCTCAATGGTGATCCCCCTTTCAATATATCTGGATAATGCAATCGTTCCGATAAATGAAAGAATTCCCAGAAGGAGAATGACCTCGAAAAAGGCGGTGCTTCTTAAGAAAACAGAAATGATTGCAATACCGGAGATGATGTTGATGCTGAGAGCATCAAGTGCCTGAATCCGGTCCGGCGCAGTCGGTCCTTTGTAAATTCTGTATATGAGAACGAGAACAGAAAAAGATAAAAATACTAACGAACTAATAATTAGAAAATCATTCATTTCTAGTCACCCTCTTAATTGCTTTTTCAAATCTTTCTGCTGATTTCATGACTGCTTTCTCCGATTCAGGCATATCCATACCGTGCAGATATATAATTCCCTTTTCAGGGATCGTTTCCATTACCACGGATCCGGGCGTTAATCTCAACAGGAGAGAAATCAGTGTTATTTCCACCTCTGTACGAAGCCCTGTCTGCAATTTAAAGACCCCGGGAGTAAGGGTGACTTTCGGACGCACGATTTCTTTGATAACCGCAATAGTCGATGTAAGAGCCTCCCAAATAAATACGAGCACAAGATGTACAGCGGCTATGAGTGTAAAAATATAAAACTGTTCCTTAAAATACCGTCTTAAAATAAAGATAATTAAAAGCCCGCACAGATAGCCGCTGAAAAAGGACAAGACGGTCCAACTATCCTGAAAAAACATCCAGAGGATGGCGATAAAGATATTCAGTAAAACTTGTGTGGGCATGAAAATCAACCCTTTCCAAGGTAAAATCTTCGTTCAGCTTAATTAAGGCAGAACGTCATTTCCAAATACAGCATTAACATAAATATCCGGGTTTAACAGAGTTTCGACGGCCAGTTCGACATACGGATAAACAGCTTCCGCGCCAAGCCCAAGAGCAATGGTCAGCCCTGTAAGGATTCCAATCGGCAGAAGCAGTCCCTTCGTGGTTCCTTTTTCCTCCTCTTCCGTCAAATCGGTATATCCCCAGAAGCAGTTCATAAAAATCTTTAACATGGAATATAAAACCATCAAGCTTGTTATAAGTCCGATTCCTCCGAGCCAGTAGTAGCCGGAAGAAAAGGTTCCTTCCGTGATAAACAGTTTGCCGACAAAGCCGCTTAACGGCGGAATTCCGGCAAGGGCCAGGGCGGCTATGAAAAACATCCAGCCGAGCTGGGGATGAAGACGGATTAATCCGCTGATCTCCCTTACTTTTGATGTTCCCGTCAAATGTATGATGGTTCCTCCGATGAGAAAGATGAGTGCTTTAATAATCATGTCGTGAACAAAATAATAAACGGAACCGGTCAAACCTGCTTCGGTGAAGGAGGCAAATCCGGCCAAAATTAATCCGACACCGACGATGACATTATAGACCATAATTTTTTTAATATCCCAATAAGCAATGGCTCCGATCGCACCGAAAAGCATCGTTAATGCAGCTAAAACACCAATCATAAGATGGGTAATTTGCGGTTCTTCGAAAAAAATGAGTGAAAAGACCCGCATAATCGCATAGATCCCCACTTTTGTCAACAGAGCGGCAAATAGAGCTGCAACGGCTGTCGGCGGGGCGCTGTAGGAACCGGGCAGCCAGAAGAACAGAAATAATGCCGCCTTTAAAGCAAAAACAACCAGGAACAGAAAAGCGACGGTAATCATCAGTCCGTCTACGCCGGCTTCCTGCACCCTTACGGAAAGATGGGCCATATTCAAAGTACCCACCATCCGGTACAGATAAGCAACAGCAACTAAAAACAGGGATGACGAAAGAACATTAACAAGAATATATTTTAATGATTCCCTGAGCTGAAGCTTTTCTCCTCCAAGGGAAATCAGCACATAGGAGCTCACGAGCATTACTTCAAACATAACAAACAGGTTAAAAATATCCCCTGTTAAAAAAGAACCGTTCACCCCTGTTAACAGGAATAAAAACAGAGGATAAAAATAATGCTTTTCCCGTCCTTCTCCGATGGAACGGAAGGAATATAAAAGAACGGCTAAAGAAACGATGCTCGTTGTCAGGACGAGGAGGCCCGAGAAGGAATCAGCAACAAAACTGATTCCGAACGGCGCCGGCCAGTCCCCGGCCTGCAGCGTCTGAATCCCTTCCTTCCGAATTTGCTCAAGGAGAAAGAAGGCGGTTCCTCCGACTGCAGCGATCGTTGCAATTGCCAACACTTTATGAAATATGATTTTTTTTCTGAATATAACCATTATCAATCCTGCAAAAAGAGGAAGGATAATGGGAAAGACTATGAGATTATTCATCCTGCTTCCCTCTCAATTTTTCCATATCGTCCGTTCCAAGTTCTTGATAAGCCCGAT
>JANWJP010000172.1 GCA_025451895.1 Robertmurraya sp. | reverse complement strand
CCGGTCGACGTAGCTGCCCCCGCCGTCCGCCAGTCTGACTTCTTCATTAAGGGCGGTGTTATATTCTTCTTCCGAAATCATTTCCTCATCAAGCATCCGTTTTAAGACTACATTTCTCCTGTTTACGGCCCGGTCAAAATTTTTAAATGGATCGTAGGCATTCGGAGCCTGCAGGAGTCCGGCCAATAAAGCCGCTTCACTGATGGTGACCTCTTTAATGTCTTTGTTAAAGTATTTTTTGGAAGCCGTTCCGATTCCCCATGCTCCGCTGCCGAAGTAGACCTGATTTAAATACATTTCGAGAATCTCGTCTTTTGTGTATGTTTTTTCAATTTCAACTGCCAAAAATAACTCTTCTATTTTCCGCTTGTACGTTTGTTCAGGGGAAAGAAGGGCGTTTTTGGCAAGCTGCTGGGTAATCGTACTTCCGCCGCCGGTGATTTCTCCGGCGAAAAGATTATTGAAAAATGCTCTTGCTATTCCAAGGAGATCAAAGCCGTTATGTTCGTAAAAGCGGTGGTCTTCAATGGCAATAATGGCATTTTTCACATGATCCGGAAGTTCTTCGGCGGTGATCCCCGATGTCCGGTTTGTTTTCATTTCTGCAGCCAAATCCCCGTCTTTGTCGTAAATAATCGACGACTGGCTTAAGCCTTCTTTTAAACTTTCGACATTGGCCTGGCTTGCCATATATGCAAAAAACAAAATGGCGGCCAAGATGACAACAAGCGTCAATAATAGTAAAATTTGTGTCAGATGCTTGTCCTTCCAAAATTTTCTGAATGCTTTCCAAAATTTTTGCAGTTTTTCTTTCATATGAAGTGATTGAATGAAATCTTTTATCTTTTTCATGGTTCATAGACCTCACAAAACTTTGAATTTCTGCAATATAGATGGGTTTTTTCCGGGAAATAGTTCAGTGTTCCCTAACTTATAAGCTGAGCGGCTTACAACCCTGCTTTACAGAAGTTTTTAATCTTTTGAAAAGTCTTGGGAATTTTCTGAGATAATTTCTCTTTATTCTGACAAGACTATTTATATAAGAATATACCATTTCCCGCTTAGACGTAAATTAATAATAATTGACAAAATATTATAAAAATATTACAGGTACTCCTATTGTTAGACATTTGGTAAAATAAAAACTAGCAGACTATTTGATAGAGGTTGGTGGGAGTTTTGGTTCAAGATTGGCTGATAGAGTTACTATGGGGGATGGCAAAGTTTTTTTTGAATCCGGTTTTTTATCTTTCTGTATTATTAGCAGCTTATTTGGGAGTTTCCAGAGTGAAAACGGAGCGGAAGCATTTCCATATCCGGGCAGAAAATGCTTACTTTGAATTAAAACAGCTTCTGCCGTTGGGATTTGTTATCGGGATTGCAATTTCTATTGTAACCATTGGGGTAGGAGTGGTTATTCCCTTAGCGGCAATAGTATTTGCTGCAGCATTAACTATTTTGTTGAGTTTCACAACAAAAATACGCTTTTTATCCCCTGCATATGTAGTAAGTTTGGCCTTTTTTATGATATTTCTTGTTAAATGGCAGGAGCTTCCCGTTCCGTTTTTGGAGGACAGCCTGAAACAATTATCCGGAGCCATATTGCCTCCGATAGCCGTTCTCACGGCATTATTGGTGATTGGTGAAGGAATCCTTATTATGAAAAACGGGATCAAAGGCTCTTCTCCAAGGATTGTTCGAAGCAAGCGGGGGCTTCCGGTCGGAATTCACGAGTTAAAGCGGAACTGGATGATTCCTGTTTTCTTGATCATTCCCGGCTCTGTCCTTACTCCCCCTTTTGAATGGTGGCCCGTCTTTTCCGTGGGCGGGGAGATGTATTCAATCCTCCTCGTTCCGTTTGCTGTCGGCTTTCACCAAAAAATTCAAGGAATGTTGCCTGTCGAGTCTATAGAAATAATCGGAAAAAGAGTTTTTGGCCTTGGAATTTTGTTAGCTTTGCTTGCTGCAGGCAGCTACTGGTACCCGGTTCTGGCATTTGCGGTTGCCGGACTTGCGATAATCGGAAGGGAATTTATTACACTTAGGCAACGCGCTTTTGAAAATAATCTTCCCTTCTATTTCTCACCAAGAAACAACGGGGTCATGATATTGGGAATCATTCCCCATTCACCGGCAAGCAGAATGGCACTCCAAGTCGGTGAAATCATCACAAAAGTAAACGGAGACCCGGTCAATAATGAACGGACCTTCTACGAAGCACTGCACAAAAACCGTGCTTACTGCAAACTCGAAGTACTCGACATCAACGGTGAAATCCGCTTCGTACAAAGAGCACTGTTCGAAGGCGACCATTACCAACTCGGAATTTTGTTCGTGCAGGACGGCAGGGTGACAGGCACTGACAAGAAAACGAAAATAAATGAAAGTAAATGAAAAAAGTTAAGTGGTGCCTGGCACCACTGAAACAAAAGCTCCCGAAAAAAGAAAAATCCCCGGCAAAGAAGTTGCCGGGATTTTTTATTTTATTCGAACAAGGGGGGATGGGATAAAATGAATAGTTAATTCAAAGGGATGTATTACAACTTGTGATTCACTTCACATTTTAAAAATAACACATTTCTTTTTTGGCATCAAGTAATTGTAAACTCTTTCACAAAAGTGTCAACAATATACCTAATCTTGGAAAAATATTTATAACTGTGTCTTCAAAGGGCAAAGTTTGCTGAATGCGGTATTTCCCTTGTTTGCGCCGGAATTTTTGTGCAGCCCTTAAAAGGTTTCGCTGCACAAAAAAACCATCCGTTTGAAGGCAAACGGATGGTTTTACCCGGTATATGAGGCGAATCCAATTGTATCTTGATCGGCAGCGGTTTTCCTGCCGGGGCGTGTTGTTAGCTCATTTGATGAAGTTTCCCCGGAATCGCTGTTTTTCCAATAATAACTTGATTAATTTGTAACAGTGGTGTCGGTTGTTTTTCTTCCGATATAATTACGGATGAAAGGAAGGACCCAACGGTCTAATCCGTATCGGCCTGCGTTAGTACCTGCTACAAGAATAAAGATAGTTATTAACACCATTTGCGCATTGGTACTAACTGTTCCGGAAAATAGGAATGCAAAATTCATCGTAATACCCATTAGTGCTGAAAAAGTTGTAAAAATTCCAAGAATAAGAGCGATACCTACTAATAATTCTCCCCAGGCTACAAGGAAATTAAAAATCTCAACGTTAGGAAGGGCAAACCCTTCAAGGAATGAAGCCCACCAGCCTTGAACTGCAGGATGATCCCCGGTTGCTTTTGCAATTGCTCCTTGCAGGAAGCCGGAAGCATCAAAATCTCCTGTAACTTTTCCCCAACCTGCCTTTAAAAATGAATAACCTATATATAACCGAAAGAGAACAAGAATACCTGAAGCGATTTTACTTTGTCTTAACCAGTTTACCATGTTTTCCACCTCGTAAATGTTGTTAATTATTTCTTGATAATAATTTTACATATTTTTGTGGATTTATAAAGATTTAAATATGGCTTTTCACCTTATTGAAACAAACTTTGTAAATTTTTGTGAACAAATTAAAAGTATATTGATATATTAATATGAAAGATAGTAAAATATAAAATTAACATTAATAACATGGTTATAGTGAAATTCTTCGGACGTATAACGAAACACAACAAAACTTAATAAAACTTAATGAAAAATCCAATTTTGAATTGATTAGATAAACTTATACTTATATACTGTTATATAGATGAAAAATTGATGGTCCGCTCAAAAAAATATAACGGTTTCAAATGAGATGATGGGAATTGAGAAGGTGGGAATGGAACGCAATGAAAGAAACAAAGCTTAACATTGACGGAGTGGTTAAGTTATTAAAAATTATGGGTGAGAAGACCAGATATATGATCCTTTTGGCAATTCACCAGCAGCCATACTGTGTGTGTCAGCTCCAATCGCTGATCAATGCCAGTCAGCCTGCTATCAGCCAGCATTTACGGAAGCTTCGTGATGCAGATATTGTCAAAGAGGACAAAAAAGGACAATGGGTTTATTATTCTTTAAACGAAGACAGTGAATACTATGATGTAATTGTTCAAACTTTAAAATTGGCTCCTCTGTCGGAGCAGCAAACCGAAAAACTGGAAGAAATCCGTTTACAATCCGGATGCTGAGGAATAATGCATTTTCAAACTTCGGATTGCCCGGCCTGTAAGATAAGCCTGTACACAGAAAAACCAGTTTTTTTATTATCTCTTTATTATGTCATTTTTGACTTAATAATAAAAATAAGGCAGGGCTCCAGAATATCCCTTGCCTGCACCTTGTACATAAGCGGGCTATTATATGATTAAACATTTATGCTTTAACTGGTCCAATTTTTAGTGTGAAATCTATTGGGGGAAATTTTACCGGGAACGAACGTCTAAGAGAAGGAATAAAAGCAGGTTCATATAAATACTGTCACGGAGTCTTTGAAAATAAAGAATTGCAGCAGAAGAATCTCCTTTAAGATATAAACGTTTGAAATATGTTCTAAAAATTGTCACAGTCGGTTTATCAACTGTTACCGTTAAATGGTAAGATTACATTAGTTGTTTGTTAACAGCCAAGTTTTTCGAAATTCCGTGTAACTTTTTATATTGCAAGACCGGCTGGCAAAATGTTTGACCCGGCTTTTTTATAAAAAAGTATTCTGCCAATCGGCTGAGAGAGCACGGAGACTTAAAGGAGGAACACACTATGCAAATTACAAACGGTGCAAAGGAACTCATCGCGGAAGTGCTGAAGGAGAGTGGAGCTGAAGGAATCCGCCTTTATTATGTGGACGGATGCTGCGGACCGCAGTTTGCTCTTTCATTGGATGCCCCGATGGAGGGAGACTCCGTGCAAACCGTTAACGGTATTCGGGTGGCAATGGATGTTCAAATTCAAGATCATGATGAATTGATTCTTGATATAGAAGAGGGAGAAGAGGGCACAGGGTTGGTATTAATTGGTGCCGAAACCTGCGGATGTCATGATGATTGCAGTTGCTGATTGTTGAAACCATATAAAAGCACGGAGTTTCTTTCGGGATACTCCGTGTTTTTTGTATTATGGTTGTTTGAATGGGTCTGGGATACGTTTTAAACTGAATGAAGTTTGATTTTGTCCTCAAGAATGGGGTATGAGGACATTTTGCGTTGGCAAATAGGTCATTTTGTCCTCATGAGTGGTTTATGAAGACATTTTGCGATGAAAAAAAGGTTGTTTTGTCCTCATGAGCGGTTTATGAAGACATTTTGTGTTGAAAAAATGTTTGATTTGTCCTCATGAGCGGTTTATGAAGACATTTTGCGATGAAAAAAAGGTTGTTTTGTCCTCATGAGTGGTTTATGAAGACATTTTGTGCAGGAAAAATGTGTGTGTTGTCCTCATGAGCGGTTTATGAAGACATTTTGCGATGAAAAAAAGGTTGATTTGTCTTCATGAGCGGTTTATGAAGACATTTTGCGATGAAAAAAAGGTTGTTTTGTCCTCATGAGCAGTTTATGAGGACATTCTGTGCAGGAAAAATGTGTGTGTTGTCCTCATGAGCGGTTTAAGAGGACATTCTGTGCAAAAAAATTGATCATTTTGTCAACATGAGCGGTTAATGAGGACATATTACGAAGAAAAAATTTTTGTGATGTCATCAAGAGCGGTATAAGAGGACAT
>JANWJP010000171.1 GCA_025451895.1 Robertmurraya sp. | reverse complement strand
TTCGCACTTTAACCTTAACAGAAATGGGTTCTTTTTTGCATTTATTAAGTGAAAAAATTTAATGGCCAAGAAAGCCAAAATCTCAGGGTTCTAAGGCTAATTCAGAAATCACTGTGAATAAATCAGGCTAAACATTGTATTTGCCGTCTAATATTAAAAAGCACCAAATTTCGGTGTTTGTTCACCCGAAATTTGGTGCCGTTTATTTTATAACCCACCCCGGTCCATTTCGTACAATTGGCGATATCTTTCGCTTTTTTCCAGAAGCTCTTCATGGTGACCGCTCATCACGATTTCCCCTTTATCCATAAACACAACCTGATCCATTTTTTCTATTCCGATTAAATGGTGGGTAATCCAAATCACCGTCTTATCCTTCAGAGCTTCGAAAATCGTTTCAACCAATTCATATTCAGTTTGCGGATCGAGACCGACAGTCGGTTCATCGAGTATAACCACCGGCGTATTTTTCAACAAAATTCTTGCCAGAGCTATCCGCTGCCGTTCACCGCCGGAAAACCTTGCCCCTGTTTCCTGCATTTCTGTTTTTAATCCGTTTGGAAGAGAAAGAATATACTCATCAAGATCCACTTTTCTGATGGCTTCTTCCACTTCTTCCAAGTCTGCATTGCGTTTTCCGAGGCGAATATTATTTTCTACCGTTGTAGAAAACAGATAAGGCTTTTGATTTAACACACTCATTATTTCATAAATTTGATCACCATACTCTTGCGGAGCATGACCGTTAATTGTAATTTTACCCTTTGTCGGAACAAGCGCTCCCTGTAATAATTGAAGGAGTGTAGATTTTCCCGCTCCGCTCTTTCCAAGCAGCGCAATTTTTGTTTTATGAGGAATAGACAAAGAAAGATTCTTTACTGCCTCTTCCTGTCCTTCTGAATAGCGGTATGACACTTGATCAATTACTATATCTGCGACAGGTTCCACCGATGACACTGTTCCCTCATAGACAGGAGGTACAGTTTTTTCAATCTCCTCCAGCCGTTTTAATGATTCTTTATAGGTTGGCGTTCTTTCCACTGCAAGGGAAATAGGGATCAAACCGTCAATAACCGGAATTGTCACAAGGGTGAATGCTGCAATATATGCCGGAGCAAATTCCCCCGCCAATGCCATGGATCCTGACCAAATTCCCATAAAAATCAATACAACCCCGGAGAGAATTCTAATTTGCATCTCGCGGGACTGATTCCAGAACCGCTGTTTTCGTTCCATTGCGAGATTTTCCGCATTGTCCTTAAAAAACTGCTCCGTAAAGCGGTCCTTCTTGCCGCTAATCACCCAGTCACTCAGTCCCATAACGGCATCTGTCAAAATTGCATAAAGCCGTCCGCGGACATCCTTTTGTTTCGTCTGGTGTCTTGTCATCAACCGCAATGAAATCCACGGATAAACAAAGACGATAACCCCTAAAAGAACAGCAATCCAAAGGGCAAATAACCAGTCAAAAACAGCCAAAGACAGGATCGAACCAGCAAAAACGGACAATGCAACAATTGTCGGGAAAATAGTCCGAATATAGGCATCCTGCAAATGCTCAATATCATCTGAAAGTGTCCCGAGCAAATCTCCTGTTTTATACCGGGTACGAAGGAACAACGCTTGCGGCTCTAGAACTTTGTATAATCGCACACGCATATTTGACAAAACTCTTAATACCGTATTATGGCCAACCAGCCGCTCCAAATACCGGGTGACTGCCTGGGAAATACCGAAAGTCCGGACAAGAACGACCGGCACATATAATGAAAGAATATTATAAGGTGTGATCGATGCGCTGGATATTAAATACCCTGACGTAAAGGTAAGAGCAGAACTTCCGAATACTGTCAGCACCCCAAAGAAAACGGCAAGGATAATGGAACGAATGTACATTTTCAGGTAAGGCTTGATGTAAATGTTAAATAAATTCATTCCTTTATCCCTCCCTTTTGTGCCTGAATCAGCCGGTAATAGGCACCCTTTTTAGCAAATAATTCATCATGTGTACCTGATTCCACTAAACTTCCGCCTTCAATAACAAAGATCAAATCCATATCTCTCATCCAGTGAAGACGGTGAGTTGCAAAGAAAACCAATTTATTTTCCATGAGCGGAAGCAGCATATTCTTTATGTCATGCTCCGTTTCTATATCCAGATGGGCGGTCGGTTCATCAAACAGCATAATCGGCCGGTTGTCAAGCAAAGTCCGGGCCAGGGCAACCCGCTGTTCTTCGCCGCCGCTCAAACTCCGGCCTCCATGGCCAATTTGTTCATATATTCCGTTAGGAAGGCGGTTAATCAATTCAGTTAAACCGGTCACTTTTGCCGCTTCATAAACTTCTTCATCCGTTGCGTCCGGTTTATACCATTTAATATTTTCTGCAAGCGTACCTGAAAAAATATAAGGATGCTGCGGGATATACGTAATTTGCTTTTGCCATCCGTCTGTGGCAAAAGTTGTCAGGTCCACTCCATTGGCTTGTATGGAACCGCCATGAGGATGCGTCAAACCTGACAAGAGATCAATCAACGTTGATTTTCCCGCTCCGGAAGCCCCGACAATTCCGACCTTTTTCAAACCTTGAACAGAAAAGCTGATATTTTTCAAGATCAAACGTTCATCCTCGTTCGACTTTTTAGACAAACTCGTCACGACAAGAGAACTGTCAGCATTCCACAAGGGAACATCCTTTTTCACAGGTGGTTCCTCTGCCTGTTCAATCAATTTTTGAATAATTTTGCCTTTTTCTTTTCCATCCATCGTCGCATGGAAGTCTGCTCCAAGGCTTCTGATGGGAAAGAAATATTCTGGTGCCAGGATTAAAATAGCCAACGCCGGTTGAAGGGTAATATTCCCCTCAATTAGACGTATGCCGAGCTCTACGGCAACAACGGCCACTGATAAACTGGCGAAAAAATCCAGGGAGAAGGAATTGAGAAAAGCAATGCGAAGAGTTTTCATTGTAGCTTTCCGGTGCTCATCGCTTACCCTTTCTATAGATTCCTGATGTGCTTTACTTCTTCCCAGATATTTTAACGTGACAAGGCCGCGCAGCGAGTCAAGAAAATGGCTTGATAGCTTTTGAAAAGTATGCATCTGTCTACCAATTTTTGACTTTGCAATCACTCCCAGCAACATAAGAAAGGAAACAAGTATCGGCATGGTTAAGAACAATACCAAGCCTGACAGAAAATCTAAACTAAACACATAAATTAGAAGGATAATCGGGATCAGCACCATAGAAATAACACGCGGGATAAATATTTCCAAATAGGTGCGAAAAGCAGGGATTCCCTCCATACAGAGAGTAACGATGTTTCCGGTTCCCTGTTTTCTAACGGTATGTGTTCCTAAATCAAAAAGCCTGTTAATAAAAGTCTTTTGTAATTCCAGTGATGTTTTTTCCGCAAACCTGTATGAAATTCTTTCTTTTCCCCATTGAAGGGCATGTCTGATCACAAATGCCACCCCAAAATATAAGAGAAAAGGAAGGACAGCTGTCCAAGCTGCCCCCTTAAACATATCTGTTATTGCCGCCGACAAAAATACGGCTTGATATAGGATCGCAACTCCTTGCCCGAGGGTAAGGAGTGCGATCATTGTCATGGTGCTTTTACTACCGCTGTATTTCAGCAGTTGTTTATCCATTAATACTCCAGATGCTCCTTCTCAGTTAAGCGTTTGCGGAAAACATAGTATGACCAAACAGTATAAGCAAGAACAACTGGAACTAATGAAACTGCTACAATTGTCATCAACTTAAGTGTATATGCACCGGATGCTGCATCATACAATGTGATGGACCAGTCAAGGTTAGTGCTGCTTACAAGCACGTACGGGAACAATGCCACGAAATATGATGCAACTACGAGTAACAAGATAAGTGATGTAAATACAAAGCTGAGTCCTTCTCTTCTCTTCTTGAGAAGTACGTACATGCCAAGATAGAGAAGAATTGCCACTGCGTAAATCGGAATAGTGAACTTTCCTTTTTCCGGTCCGAATACTCCAGTGTAAATGAATGTAAGAACAACATACAGAACAACAACTGCTGCTGTCGGGATAAACCATTTTAATGCTTGTTTGTTTGCGCGGTCACGAAGCTCCCCTTCAACTTTCAACTGAGTGAAGTTCAAGCCGTGCATATAGGCAAGCATTACGAATGCCACACCGCCGGTAACAGTGTAAACGTTAACAATGTCGCCAAAGAATGAAGCGTTCATAGTCATTGTTTCATCAATTGGCAGACCTTTTGCAAGTCCTGAGAACAATGCTCCAAGCAGGAACGGAGGGATAAGGCTTCCTAAAATGATACACCAATCCCAAGTAGTTCTCCAGGCTTTGCTTTCTACCTTACTTCTGTACTCAAATGCTACTCCACGTGCGATTAACGCTAACAGCATCAAGAAGAATGCCAGGTAGTAACCGCTGAACAGAGTTGCATACCAGTGCGGGAATGCAGCAAACATAGCACCGCCGGCAGTTAACAACCAAACCTCATTGGCATCCCAAACCGGTCCGATTGTGTTGATAAGCATACGTCTTTCTAAGTCATTTTTGGCAAGAAACTTGAGTTGCATACCTACGCCAAAGTCGAAACCTTCCAATAAGACAAAGCCAATGAACAGAACTGCAATGAGTATAAACCACAATTCACTTAACTCAAGCATGCTTTACTCCTCCTTCACTAAATGGATCGGAGTCGGTAACATCTGTTTGTGTTCCGTATGGCCCTTGTTTTGCTGTTCTGACAAACAGATAAATCATTGCAGCCATCAAGAGCGTGAAGATTAAGATAAATGAAACTAGTGACAACAGGATTGCGCCTGCACCTACGTTAGGTGATACCGCATCGGCAGTTGTTAACAATCCATCAACGATCCATGGTTGACGACCGAATTCAGCCATAAACCATCCGGTAGTGTTGGCGATATACGGTAATCCAATAGCGGCAGCCAGCCACTTGAAGTATCCTTTGCTGTTTTCCATAGTTCCGCGTGCCAATTTAACAGCTCCGATGATTGCAAGAACAATCATGATAACTCCGGAGAAGATCATTGCGCGGAAGCTCCAGTAAGTTGTCTTAACAGGCGGGATATAATTTCCTTCGCCGTATTCTTCAACAAATTTATCTTGAAGGGTATTCATGCCTTCAATTTTACCTTCAAATTTGCCATAGTACATAAAGCTTCCCAATGCAGGGATGTTAAGTGATTTAACTTCCTTGTTTTCAGTATCGATGATTGCAAATACTGACCATGGAGCCACATCACCTGTGTCTTCGTAGAATCCTTCAGCAGCTGCCATCTTCATAGGTTGTGTTTCAACAAGAACAGAACCTTGAGAGTGACCTGTCAAAGCTACGCCGATTGTTGCGATAACTGCAATGATAACCGGAATAGTCATTGACTTCTTGTAGAACTCTACATTTTTCTTTTTCAACATCATAATTGCACTAATACCTAAAATCATAAATGAGGCAGTAGTTAAGCTCGCAAACAGTACATGCGGCCATGCAGTTAAAACTTTCGGGTTACCAAGAACCTCAACAATGTTGTTCATTTGAGCCCGGCCATCAACAATTTCATATCCGGCAGGGTTTTGCATGAATGAGTTCGCTGCAAGAATCCACAGAGCTGACAGGGATGTACCAAGAGATACAAGCCAGATAGTCATCAAGTGAACTTTCTTGCTTAATCTGTCCCATCCAAAAATCCAGAGACCAATAAATGTTGATTCCATAAAGAATGCAAGTAATGCTTCAATTGCAAGCGGCGGTCCGAAAATATCCCCTACAAATCGTGAATACTCAGACCAGTTCATTCCAAACTGGAACTCTTGGATGATACCTGTTACTACACCCACGGCAAAGTTGATAAGGAAAAATTTTCCCCAGAACTTAGCCATGTCTTTGTAGATTTCATTTTTCTTGACCACGTACATTGTCTGATAAATGGCAACGATGAATGCTAAACCAATGGAAAGTGGTACGAAGAAAAAGTGAAACACCGTGGTTGCAGCAAACTGGGCACGTGCTAATATCAGCGCGTCCATACTTTCTCCTCCTTACTTTATGTTCTATTTTCAATATATCAGAATAGTAGAAAAAAATTGTGAAATATCAAAGAAACAAAGGTTACAAAACAGGTAACAAATGTGACATATTTCATTAACTTATGGAACAAACGGCTTTTTATGGCTAAAATTTGTCGAAATGTTTTAAATTCACTGGTTTTTTGTTGAAAAGAAAGCAAAAAAAGCGCTTTCTTATCAAATTTTTTAACCTTTTTTTCGCAAATTCCATTTAAAATCCTTCATTTGAAAAAGAATGATTTCCTTTTTTAATTTAAGTGAATTTTCCCACATTTACCTCCTTATTATTTTAGTATAACTTTATAATAAAAAAATGCCGGTAATCGATTGTCTCATAGTCTAAAAATCACTGGCTTACATCAGATCTTACCCAATTTCAGTAGTTTTTTACTTAGTTAACCATTTCCGGCATTTTGTTTTTAAAATTATTTCAGGAATCGTTTCAAAAGAAAGCGGCGGCGAGGATTCTTATAAAAACCATCGCCGTTTTGCCTTTATAAACTTTATTTATCCGGACTTTCTCTCAATACCAGTTTCACATTTCTTAATTTCTCCATATAGCGGGTGTCCACTTTGTAAACAAGGTTTCCCATCGTGTACTGCCCGGTGTTTGGATCATATTTCCTGCCGTTTTCAATAGTAAACGGCACCCCGTCTACAGTAACGTTGCCTGCAAGACCTCCATACACATACATTTTCTTTCCGTTGGTCCTGATATCAATGCCATCCTCAGCATAATACAGACCGTAAAATGTGTTGCAATCGCTGTTGCCTGTATAATGATTAATCGTAAGCTTCCCTTTCGTTAAAATGCCAAAGTCATAATTATCGTTCTTCGGCCTGATACAAGCATCATGTATATCAGCATTTCCATGAACATATATAAATGTACTATAATCCTCATCACTAAACTTGGACTCATTGCTGTCCTTATCTCCGATGAGCAGGTCAACATAGGAAATATTCAAATTATCCATTGCAACCATGTTTCCGCGGAGCATCAGCCTGCTGAAATCTTTAAATTTATTCGGTTTGCCGGTCCGATCCTGTTCGCCACCAATAATTAATGAGCGGTTCACATATAAACCTTCATCAAAAGTAAAGCGGCGGTGATTGTTTCCATTATCCTTCGTTAAGCTCGCCCAGCCGCTGCCGTCGCGATCCTGCTGAATCAATGTGTTTCCGATTACAGCAAATTTCTTGAATTCAATATCTGAATATTTGTTAATCTTAATCCCAAGCAATGTTAAAACATTGCTGCACCCGTTAATCAAAACGTTTGTATCTTCGTTTTCCAAAAGAGAAAGAACATTTAAATTTACAAGACTGCTTTGCGTTCCTCCCAGCAAATTTAAACCTAAAACTGTAAATGCCCTTGTCGCAATAATTCTTTTTTCTTTATATACCTTAAATCCATCGCCCCCAAGTCCCAGGCCCAAAATCGGCCCCAACAATCTGGCATCGATAATATCATCATGAGGGACCTGATAAAATTTTTGATCAGAGCCGGTCGGATTCAACAACCCAAGACCCAATAAGCCGAGATTGAGACCAAGAATTTTGTCATCCGCAAAATTGGCAGCCGTTCCTCCTTCAGTAAAATCAGCAATTTCAAAAGTCGGCTTATCAATATCAAAGCCGATTCGATAACGGGCTGTCACGGATTTAGTTCTCGATTCAACAGTACCTTTACTTGTGACTTCCAGGTTAAATCCATCCCGTTTAACTGACAGGTCAACTCCCTCAAGAGGCAGCGCAGTCGGCTCTTCACTGAAACTGTCAAGAAAACTCAAAAAGTAATCAGCGTTAAGAACTTCTGAATTGGTTTCAACAAATTTTTCAAATTGTGTTTCAAAATAACTGATACCTGATTGCGCGAGAACACGGGCTTGTCCATCCTGTTCTGTTACATCAACTCTTTTTCTTTCACCTACGGCATTTCCGACTACAGATAATCCCAGTACTGAAAAGACTAATACGACGATTAGCACCAGAACAAGTGTTGAGCCGCGCTCATTAAGTTTCATCCTGCTCCCCTCCTCCTGCTTTAAGGTATGAAACTGAATTTTCCAGGCGCAAACTTTGTCCTCTTGCTTTTTCCTCAATAATTATGGTGATTGCTACGCTCTTCTCCCCAGTCAGTTTCAGGACGGATCCGTTCAGAAATTTGTATTTGTCTGCGTGAATGGGTGTACCGTTAATCACTGCCTTGTTATTCTTGAAACCGAGTGTTGTTACTTCCCCTTCATAATTCCTCACTCTGATCAGCGAATTGCCTGCATTCTGCTCCACCACTTCAACCTTTGTCGCATCATAAATATGATTAATAAATGATTGCATCACAAAATTCGCTTCATCCTGCAGCGAAATTTTATCATTCACTTTGTTAAAATTGCTTACGCCACTGACCAAATAATTCAAAATTAATATTGAAAAAATCCCGATAATGACAAGTGTTGTTAAAACTTCCACAAGAGAGACGCCTTTTTCTGATTTCAGGAGGTGCCGGTGCATAGTTTCACTGCTCCTCTCACACTGCTTCGCAATTTTCCGTCCCGATCATAAATTCTCACTTTGATCGAATGAAGGCCCAATCCCTCCTCGAGTTCAGCACCTACTTCGATTTCCACCATGTAATTCCCAATGTTCAAATTTTTCTCATACCTGCCCCGGCATTCATCTTTATTTTCTACAATCCCCATATCACAAGCGCGAATACCTGTCAGACTGTGATTTTGATAAATTTTCGGATACCCTCCGGGGCTGCAATCGGTTGTGATCTCCGGATATTTTCCGTTTTTCACATCTTCAAGCACAGCCTGGGCGATGGTTACTGCGTCCATTTTCCCTTCATTGCTCACCGCTGTCTTTTGGGAAAGGACAAAAAACTCGAAAAATATCACTCCCAAAATAGCAACCAGTACTACAGAAACGAGCACTTCAACAAGGGTGAAGCCGCCGTTTTTATTCATACCCATCACTCTCAATTAGTTAAATTTTCTTAAAATGGTTCGGGACTTTCTTAGTATTCTATTTTTATGATAACACCGAATCTTGTAAAATGCTAAACTATATAGAATTGTTTCTAACAATATAGTGACTTTTGACACATTATTTTATTCTCATTCTAAATATACTATAATTCTTTTTTTTTGACAAAATGAAATTAAAAAATTATTCTATATCTAAAATACCTATATAGGTATATAAAGAAATGAAAAACATACTAAGTATATGGAGAATGAAAAAAGGGGATGGGTTCCATGATGGGATTAAAAAAAATCTATGTCTTTCCGCAGAAATATTTGCTTTTCAGTGTCCCGTTAACATTAATACTCGGATTTTCCGCAGGGACTTTTTTTGACACCAGCTTCCTGCAACCGACAATTTTGGTCGGAACCATTATTATGATTTATGCAACAATGGTTGGTTTTAAATTTAAAGAACTGACATCACTAAAAGGAACAAAAGCTCTGGGGTATTCGGTTCTCATTAATTTCGCCGTCATCCCGGCAGTGGCGTTTTTACTTGGAAAACTGCTGCTCAGTGAGCATCCGCTTATGTTTGCCGGCCTGGCACTCTCAGCTCTGCTGCCGACAAGCGGAATGACTATTTCCTGGACGGCCCTTCAAAAAGGAAATGTTCCTGCTGCCGTTAAATTAACGGTATTCGGTTTAACTCTGGGATCTCTGCTTACGCCTTGGTATCTGTTATTAATGGTTGGAAAGTACGTGGATGTGAACATTTGGGAAACATTTAAAACAATTGCACTGGTTGTGTTTCTTCCGATGCTGCTGGGACATATTACTTTCAAGCTTCTCATGCGAAAATATACGCAAGAGCAATTTAAAAAAAATATTAAACCAAACTTCGCACCGTTAAGTATTTGGGGAATGCTGTATGTTGTATTTGTCAGCATAAGTATGAGAGCAGACATGATTTTGTCAAATTTACAATTAATTGTTATCGCATTGATCGTTCTTATTTTGTTTTACATGATTAATTATCTGATTAGTACGTTTACCGCAAAACTCTTCCTGTCCCGGGAGGATGGAATTGCACTTGTTAATGGAACAGTTTTAAGAAATCTGTCTATCGCAATCGGGCTTGCCGCGACTTCATTCGGTGCAGAAGCAGCTCTCATTGTCACCCTGGCTTTCATCGTTCAACAGCAAAGCATTGCCTATTATGCAAAACTGGGCAGCAAATACTGGTTTAAAGCCGGACAACCTGAAAGCAGCAAAGTTGTACAAACAACATAAATGCTGTGATTCTGAATTACTGTATATAGAAAAAACCGTGACTTTAAAAGTTCAAAACGGCTGAAAATAGTACTAATTGTAAGAAAAGTCACTGATAGGGGCTAAGAAAGAAATATATAATATTTGGTAGAACGTAACTTTTTAAAAGTTGTCTCAGCTTAGAATTATTTCAATTCTCCAAACAAAGGAAGATGAGACATGAAAAAATTTAAGTTCTTGCCCCACGGTACAGCTGCCCTGCTGGCATTAGCCGGACTGGGAGCGGTTATTTTTGGAACGGCGTTTATTTTTAAACCCGACGGCTCTTGGTTCGGATTAGGGGCAGAACTGTTGGCCGATTCACCGTTTGAAAGCTTCCTTGTCCCGGGAAATATTTATTTCTTTATTGCGGGAATGGGGAGTTTGTTTGCAGGTTTTGCATGCTTTACCGGTCACCGCTTTTCAGGAACTTTAACATTGTGTACAGGTTTATTCCTTTTATTTTGGACTTTGTTGTTCACAGCTTGGTTCGGTTGGTTCAGTTTCTTACAGTCATTTTTTCTCCTTGCCGGCATTGCTGAATTCTTCCTGGGCTTTCTCATCGGATGTCAGCAATGGGAAAATTTTAATGACTACTTTAAAAACCGGTCTCCAAAAGATTATATTCCTTGGTTTTAAAGCCTTGTTGAACAAGGCTTTTGTTTATTCTACAAATCTTTTCAGCTTTAAAAGCTTGTTTTATACCTTTATCACAGCCCATTTTAATTCCGTATAGCAGGAATTTAATAGATTGGCAGTTATTGAATATTCCGAAAATTACAGCAGATAACCAAAAAGCAGACAGAATCAGGAGAAATCCCGCTGTTTTCTGTCTGCTTTCCTTAATTTATAATAATTATGCTTTTACAGGTTCCTTGGAAGCAGCTTTCTCATAGGCTTCAGCAAGTACTGTCATCGGGTGCTTAACTTTCTTGCTTGTTAATTGAAGAAGTTGGTTTGTACACATTCCGCATTCGGTAACAGTGTAAGTGGAATCATCTTCTTCAATTGCCTCGGCCATGGACTTGCCGAGTGCCATTGAAACTTCATATTTCTCTTTCTTAAATCCGTAGGTTCCGCATTGGCCGCAGCAATCTGCAGGAACCGTACTGATTTCATAACCCGGTATCAAAGAGAGTACGTCGACAGCCGGATTTCCGATTCCTTGTGTCTTCATGTGACAAGGAGTGTAATAACCCGCTTTTTCGTTCACTTCTCCAAAGTTCGTGTTCAATTCCCCGGTTTCATTCAGCATTCTCAAATATTCGTCAGCATCGTAAACATGCTCTGCCAATTCAAAGGCTTCTTCTGTTTTCAGGAAATGAGTATATTCCTTTTTCAAAGCTGTCGTACAGCTTGTGCAAGTGAGAACAACATCGTAGCCTTTGCGGGTATATTCCAAAAAGCTCTTTACATTGTACTCAGCGTTCTTTAAGCCCTGTTTCATCTTGCCGTTGGCAAACATCGGTACGCCGCAGCATTTTTGGTCCGGCACAGCCACTTCAATACCGTTATATTCCATAACCTTAACAAAAGCTTCAGCAACTTCCGGATTATTATACATTGCGGAACAGCCAACAAAATAGGCAATTTTTCGTTCTGTATTTGCTGTTTTCTTTTTGTAAATACGCTTGAAATTTTTAAATCGGTATTCAGGGAATCTTCTTTCAGCAGGGATATCCATGATCCCTTCCATAATTTTGCGAATCGGCTTTGTTTTCATTGCGGCATTTGTGATTGGTCCAAACGCGGAAGCAAGTTTTCCGACAGATTCCGCATTACTGAGAATTAAATCACGGAATTTTGAACCGGTAAGCTCTATGTGACGTGCTTTTGCAAAAGCATTCAATGTGAAGACATGAACATTTTCAGGACAAGCAATATCGCAGTTCCCGCACATGGTGCAATAGTCAATCCTGCTGTCATTAATATATTCATTATTTTCTACTAATCTTTTAAGCTCCGGACCCATGTGTTTTGGACCGCCGAATTCAAGAGTAACATTTGAAACAGGGCAGTTGACAACACAAGCATTACATTTTATACACTGGTCAAAGGAGGCTTTCGGATATGCGGTACTAAGCATGAATAATCCCTCCCGCTAAAGATTCCTCCAGTTTTAAACAACTTTCGTAACCGGATTGAATCGAGAATATACCACCGGTAATTCCAAATTTCAGCATTTTGGTTCCAAGAGTTGCGCCTGCCGGAATAACATTTTCCGGACATACTTTGTACCGGCCAAATTCATCCACGTCAAGACCGAGAATGGAGTCTTTGAGGCCCTTGGCAGTAACTGTCAGTCCCCCGCCAAGGACACCTCCGCCGGCGATGATAAAATTGGCTCCTTTCAGAGTGTTAACTTTGCTGTTATTCTTAATGGTCAGAGAAACCACTTTATTATCCTCAATCGTACTGCCTGTAACTTCTGTATCCAGGTAAAAACGGATGCCCAATCTGATTGCTTCTTTTGTCAGTTTTTCTTCCAGACGAATGGCTGTTGCATTTGGAGGCATTCCCGGAGCTTCCGTTACAGGAGTTCCGAGGGCTTCATGAAAGTCTTGAACAGCTTCCCGCCAGTTGGCGATTCCCAGTGAAGCCGGGAAGATAAACAGTCTTGGCTGTTCAATATTCTTTTCTGCCATTTGAGATTTAATTTGTTTAATGACACCGTTGCGAATTTCTTTACGGTCAAGAAGTCTGGCAGCATCATTCTGTGTCAATGTCCTGAGGGATTTTTCCCCCAAACGAACTTTAATCGTATCAATATTCAATTCAGGACGTTCCGTTTGAAGATTTCCCTTAACATAGGCCGGTTGAAAATCGGCAATTTCTTCAAAACCGACAATCACAACATGTCCTGTTGACGGAACCGGAGTGATCGTTTCCGGATAAAGAGTTGTATATTTTACAAATCCTGCACCCGTTACAACAGGAACCGGCTTTTCAAGACTTCCCTGATAAGGATAATCCAGTTGCTTCATTAATTCCTTAAACTTTGCTACAGCTTTTTCTGCAACATCTGTTTTAATAAACGGATTTTCTGTTTCTTCATTTCCCGGTGTAATATCAAAAAGTCCTGTTGATTGGACGACCTTTCCTGTTCCCTGGGCGACGACCGCCACCTTTTCGGCAAATTTTTTTGACCATATTGCGGAAAGCAAGCCGGTCAGCCCACGTCCTACAATTACCACATCATACATATTGCAATTCCTCCTCTCTCAGCCCAAGGGAAACGCGGTATACTGCTTCCATAAGTTCCAGCTGTTTTGCTGTTTCTCCGGTAGCAACGACACCAATGCCTTTTTTCCTTTCTTCAACAGCATTGTTTAATGCCCAATTTGCTTCCTTTGGAGTTGCTTTTCCATTCTCAACAGCTATTGCGGCAACACGGTGATTACAAAATGTTCCCTGACACGGTCCCATTCCGAGGCGTGTTCTGCGCCGGATATCTCCAATGTGAAACCTTGCACTTTCCGGAAGCACAGAATCCACTTCAGCCCATGTTACTTGCTCACATTCACAAATAACTTGGTTGCCGATACCTTTTTTCAAATCACTGGCAATTTTTGGAGCTCTGGTTCCGGCCCAGGTGCCAATCTTATGTTTAGCTGCCGGAGCCATATCAACATCCCTGAAAAATTCTTTTGCTTCACGGTGGGGAACAACTTGTTCATGGGTTGTACATTTAGCGGAGATTCCCAGTTTATCACATACCAGGTTGACAGTTTCTTCAGCCATCAAACGGAAGGTTGTTAATTTACCGCCTGTGATTGTAACAAAGCCGTCCAGACCGTCTCTTGTGCTGTGATCAAGAAGAGCCATACCTCTGGAGACGTTTCTTCCGCTTTTATCGCTTGTATCTGCAGATTCTTGATATAGCGGTCTGCTGCCGCTGAATGCACGAATATATCTCATCTCATAGATACTCGGAATTACAGGATAGCCGTGGGTAAGCATTCCTTCCAATTCCTGTCTGTCCAGTGAAGTATCATTCGGATCGTCCGTATTTACTCCAGTTGTACCGAAGAGCGTTACATTATGAGCAGGAACAAAAATATCACCATCGGAGGATTTGTGAAGCCGGTTAATTACCTGTTTATTAAAACGATGGCTGAAAATGACCAGCATTCCTCTGTTGTTAATGATATTAATCGGCACTCCGGCCATTTCACCGATTTTTCCGCCCCACGGTCCGGCTGCATTTATAACAATATCCGCATAAATTTCCTTTATTTCTCCCGTGTAATAATCTCTTACTTTCACGCCTTTAACCCTGGCCTGATCAATAATAAAACCGACCACTTCATGATAAGTCAACGCTTTTGCCCCATGGGCGACCGCATCGGCAACAACATCTACAACCAATGTAAATCCGTCAAGCCCTCCGTCGGGAACCCGGTAAACAGCTTGAACATCCTTTGATAAATACGGTTCTTCCTTCAAAGCCTGCGCAATCGGGACTTCCTCAGTCGGAATGCCTGCTTTTTTACATCCTTCAAGCCACAGTTTTACATAGTCATCCGGATCTTCCGGAACCTTCGCGAATAGTCCGCCTGTCGCTTCTACTGAACCGGGAAGCGTCTTTTTCAAAATGTAGTTTTCCTGAATACACTCGATTGCAGCTTCCAAATCCTTAACAGCGTAACGGGCTCCGGAGTGAAGCAAGCCGTGATTCCGGTGTGTCGTTCCATGACCGAGGTCGCGCTGTTCAACAAGGATTGCTTTAATTCCCCGCAACGCCAAGTCCCGCAGCACGCCTACACCGGTTGCTCCTCCGCCGATAACGACTGCCTGTGTTTCATAAATTTGCGTCATCTTTATCACTCCTATTGGCTAAAGTCATGGGCTCTTTTGTTTGCTGTCTAAAGGTTTACCTGCAGATGAAACTAAAAAAAGAAAGATAATTTCAGCGTTTGCCGGCTTCCCTCTTCAACAAACTTTTGTCAGCCGTTAAAAAAAAGACCATAAAAACATGAAAGAACCTGGAAACATTCAGTTCTCCTTTTGTTTTTACGGCTCTCCACCACTCAAAGCCAAATTATTATATTGTTATAGTAAATATAACATAAAAGATGTTCCGATTGTTGAGTTTACTTGAAGAAAATGTGAAAAATAATTGTATTTTCATCTTTTTTCGGCAGTTTCATCCGGTTTTGTTGTCACAAATTTTTAATAATTACCAGTATTTAAGGTGATTATTGGATGAGCTTGTAAATACATTAATATTTCTGCAAAACGTTCCCGCAAGATAAAATAATCACTGAATAAACAGCACTGCCAAAGACATCAAAAACAACGATTCAAAAAATGGGAATTTGATTCGCGGAGGCGGATTTTACGCAGATATTCCTGGAGATAAAAGAATAACGGGAAAAGCAACCTTTTGGCCGAACAGGGATATTTTCCATAACGTTTTGGAATTTTTATGCGGGGATTCACTCATAATCAAAACCACCTTTGTAAACGGGTTATTTGTTCTGCGGATGAGAGCCTCTCATTTCCGTGCAGCCCTTCAAAGTGCGCCGGTAATAGGATGTATGTTGCCTATCATACCTCATACCTGGTTGGTTAAGAACTACAAAGCGGAGGATTGGAAATAAAATTTATAATTCAAAAAGAACACCTTGTTCAAAGTATCCAAGACGTTATGAAAGCTGTAACAAGCAGAACAAACGAATCCTATTTTAACGGGCATTAAAATTACAGTTTCAGAACAAAGTGTCACTATATTCTCTTATTACCTTATATCTCATTTCAGTTTCCATATATAGAATTATCCGCCGGACTTACTGCACACAAGACAACCCTAATGACAGAGTAAGAATGAAGGCAAAAATCAGTCATTTACATCAAAGTAGCCGGGAAAAATGCCGGTATATTATTCCTGAAAATTCCAAAATTTACAAAACGTTTAATCACATAATGCGCAAAAACGGTGCACTGAAGATTCCCGAAATCCGGTTTGGACAACCCTTGTCTTTAACCAATCGAGTAGGAGGGAGCGATTAGCTCCCGTCCTCTCACACCACCGTACGTACGGATCCGTATACGGCGGTTCAATTCAGATAAATGACGCAAGAATTTATAACGTTCTAGTAGACTTTTGAGCCCTTGGTTACTCCAGTAGGAGTTGCCAAG
>JANWJP010000170.1 GCA_025451895.1 Robertmurraya sp. | reverse complement strand
GGGTTCGGTTCATTAATAAAAAGAAGGCGGATTATCAAATCTCCGGTACAAAACTGTTGGATTTGGGATGCGGCACCGGAGAATTGTCCGTTCGTCTTGCCCAAAACGGTTATCATGTGACAGGGGTTGATCTGTCATCAGAAATGCTGTCCGTTGCCAGGTTAAAAGCTGATCAAAAGGGTTTGCAAATAGACTTCTACCAGCAGGATATGACGGAACTTGAATTAATCGGGAATTATGATGTTATTGGAATTTTCTGTGATTCTCTGAATTATTTACAGAGTCCTGAAGAGGTGATACAGACCTTTGCCAGGGTCCGTGAATATTTACATGACCATGGCCTGTTTATGTTTGATGTACATTCTTTATACAAAATGGACAGGATTTTCTTAAATCAAACTTTTACATATGATCAAGGGGATATTTGTTATATCTGGCATTGTTTCCCCGGGGAAGCACCTCATAGTGTAGAACATGAGCTGACATTTTTTGTGGAAACACCCCAGGGAACATATGAACGTTTTGATGAGCGTCACTTCCAAAGAACCTTTTCTGTCAATGTTTATAAGCAATGGCTGGATGAGGCCGGCTTTGAAATATTGGATATAAGCGGTGATTTTGTTGATTCCGCTCCCGGTGAAGAATCAGAGCGGATTTTCTTTACTGCAAGGAAAAAGTGATGAAGTATGTCCCCGGCCGGGGACAATACTCCTTCACTTTTTTTGGCCTTTATGCAGGATTTTTTCAGGCGGTGAAGAATAATAATATTCGAGCAGCTTTTTTGTTTCCAATTGATCCTCTGTGAACTTTTTTTGTGTTGCCCTGAAGAGATGATGAAAAATATCTCCAAGTTCATTTTCAAGCACTTCAATTCCCACTCCGGTAACGCCTCCGCGGACACAGACTTTCTCCTGTAAAGACGGCAATGAATAATATTTCTTTTTGAGCAGTTCTCCGAGACCGATTAACATTTCACTGGTCAATTTTGTTGCCGTTACCTCATCCACTAATGTTTCATCCACACATGCACGAATGAATTTTCTGGCTAAATAAGTGAAAAAAGCGGGTCCGCAGCTGACAATATCCGATGAAGCTCTGGTAATTTCTTCCTTAATCATTACAGGAGTGGATATCCGCCGGAACAAAGAGGTAATCTTTTTTTGAAACTCTTCTCCGCATTGGCTTCCGAAAGTCATTAACGATACCCCTGCTAATGCACGATTGGTTATACTGGGAATGACCCTGGCTGTTGAACAAGGGAGGATCATTTCAAGCTGTTCCACGCTGATGGGACTGGTAATGGAGACGACGCAATGCTCTTTGGTCAGAAAGGGTGTAATCTCTTCAATAACCTTAAAAACCTCATGAGGCTTTACGCATAAAAAAATCAGCTGTGCCTGTCCGGCTACTTCCGCGCTATTCGCCATAACATTTATATCCGGGTAGCAATCCTTTATTTTCATCGCTTTAACAATCGTGCGATTCGTTATGAACAGCGAAGAAGGGGATAGAGCTTTTCCGTCTATGAATGCCTCAATTAATATTCTCCCCATATTACCTGTACCAATAATCCCAACATTCATGCTTCTGCCCTCCTTCATCACCATTTCTTCTCTTAAAACGATATGAAAGGAAATAAATAATTATACCTGAAGAAAGGAAGATTAATTTGGCTGAATGGATAAAAGAACATAAAGTCTATGTGATACCCGGGGTTTTGCTTGCGGTTATTCTTGTTTTTTATTTGATGATGCCTGGAAAAAGTGATGAAACAGCGCAAGGAGATTGGGAACAAGCCCAACCGCCGTTTTTGGAAGAGGAGACAGAAATGGAACCCGAAGATCAGGAAGAAGGGGAAGAAATGCTTGTTGATGTAAAAGGGGCTGTGAAAAATCCCGGTGTATATTATGCCAAACCCGGCCAGCGGGTTATCGACTTGATCGAGGAAGCAGGAGGGCTCATGGAAGATGCAGATGAATCAGTTTTAAATTTTGCAATGCGGGTTGTTGATGAAATGGTTATTTACGTGCCCCGAACAGGAGAGGATCCCGGGTCCCGTGAAATAATCAGCCTTCCGGAGACGACGGAGAAAGAAGGAAAAGTGAATCTTAATCAAGCGGACCAAAGTCAGTTGGAAACACTACCTGGAATTGGCCCGTCAAAAGCAGCAGCGATTATTGAGTACCGGGAAAAGAACGGTCCTTTTAAAGTCATTGAGGATTTGATGCTTGTCAGCGGTTTTGGGGAAAAGACGTTTGAAAAATTAAAGGATAAAATTACGGTGAAATAGAAAAAATGATGCCTGCAAATTGACGAAGCCTCTTTGTTCCTTTTAAACTTAAGGAGAATTTATTTTGTACAGTTTTATCAAAAAAACAGTCAAAACTAATAAAAACCGGGAAAGGATGGGTGGAGGCATGAAAAAAAACAGATTCACATGGGAGCAATATTTTATGTTAAATGCCCATTTGATTAGTATGAGAAGCACTTGCAATCGTTTAAATGTCGGGGCGGTTCTTGTAAAAGATAATCGCATTATCAGCACCGGCTATAATGGCGGAATCAGCGGAGACGAGCATTGCCTGGATGCGGGGTGCTATATGGAGGATAACCATTGCCTGCGCTGTCTGCATGCTGAAGAGAACGCCATCCTTCAATGTGCTTTGCAAGGTGTCTCAACAAAGGGAAGTGAAATCTATGTGACTCATTTTCCTTGCATTCATTGTATGAAAAAGATCCTTCAGGCGGGGATTACAAAAATTTATTATGCGCAAGATTACCGCAATCATGAATATTGTTATCACCTCTTGAAAGTCAGCAATGTGGAAGCGGTGAAAATGGACACCAATATTGAAATGATTATTGGTGATGAAGGTTATTCAACAGGCCACTTAAAATGGGATTTTAACAAATAATCATCTTGTTTATTTTTGGAAATACAACATTTTCTCCATCTGTCAGCAGATAACAACTGGACAGTCGAATCGTTTTTGTTACACCATGCTATGTAAATGATGTATGACCCTTTGAAAATATCCATTGTCAGTTCAAAAGATCATCCTCTTTAGCAAATGTTCGGAGAGGCTTCAAAAGCAGAGCCTCTCCATCCTCTGTTTGCATCTTCATGCATTATTCTACAGTTCATTGGTTTTTGTCTCTTTTCCCTTTTGAATTCTTATTCTGTTTTAGCAAGAAAGGAGTGGGGGTATTATTTTAAAAGGAAAATGGATATTTTTTGCCATTGCCGGATTGTTGGGAATGGTTTTTGCGCTGGCAAATCATCTTCTCTATTTCATCTTTTTTGGCGGATATTTATTATGGGCTATAGTTTTAAAAAAACTTGCGAAAGAGCAATTAATCATTGCTGTTGCGATATTTTTCCTTTGTTTTCTCAGAGGAGAAATTTCCGTGAAATATGAGAAAACGGTCTTCAATGGAGATGAAACGGCTTTTACAGTTGAACTGAAACAACCCGGAAAGATTGACGGAAATTTGTTTACCGCATATGTTAAAGAATTGGAAAAGGAAGAAAAGCTTTTTCTCCGGTATACAATCTCCACTCCGGAGGAGATAGAGTTTTTTAAGAATCTGGAACCGGGCACGATATGTTATGTGGAAGGTATCCTGGAAGAACCGCGTCCTGCCGGGAACCCAAATGTCTTTGATTACCGGAAATATTTGCGTCATAAAGGGATATTTTGGCAAGTGAAGGTTAAGAAACTGACTGTTATCCCTTCCCCAAAAAAGTTTCGCCCCGTAGTCTCCATCCAAAAAATTCGGCAAAAAGGAATTTCATATATTTATGAACATTTTCCCGCAGAGACGGCTCCATTTGCAGCTGCTCTTGTATTCGGGGACCGGACTGAAATGGATCCGGATTTGATGTCAGCTTACAAAAATCTTGGTATTGTTCATTTGTTGGCGATCTCGGGACTTCATGTCGGTATGCTTACCGGAATGCTGTTTTATATTTTGCTCAGAATGAAGGTGACCAGGGAAAAAGCTACAGACTTTTTGATTGTTTTCCTTCCCTTATACAGTATTGTCACAGGTGCGTCTCCCTCTGTGGTCAGGGCGTGTGCGATGATGTTAATCGGCTTACTTTTGGTCCGGTTTGGAACCGGCTTCAAAAAGTTGTCCTTGGATATCATTTCCATTGTGTTCTTATTGTATATATTCATTTCACCGAATGCGATTTATGATGTCGGTTTTCAGCTCTCATTTTCAATTGCATTTTCTCTCCTGCTGTCAGCCTCCTTTCTGGGAAAATTTCAGTCCAGGCCGCTTATTTTTCTTTTTGCCACCTCATTTATTGCCCAACTCTCATCTGTACCTGTCATGCTTTATCATTTTTATGAGTTTTCCTTTTTTGGATTTTTTGCCAATATTGCTTATGTTCCTTTCTTTTCGGTGTTCGTCCTGCCTGTAACTTTGATCCTTTTTGTATTTCATGTTTTCCCGGGTTCTTTTATGGAACCATTTCTCGGTCTTTTTAATTCGCTTTTATTCTTCGTTAATCAAGTGACAAAGGCATGGTCGTTATTGCCGTTGTCGACAATTACTCTCGGCCGGCCTTCTCCGCTGTTCATTTCTTTTTACATCATTTTAATCCCGTTAACATTTTCTTTTCTTGAAAAGGCAAAAACAATGAGAAAGATAGTTTTGACACTTTGTATACCGGTCGTTCTGATGTTTTTTCAGAATTTGTCAATGATTTATACAGTAAAAGGAGAAGTAACGATGATCGATGTTGGTCAGGGGGAGAGCATATTGATTAAGATGCCTTTTAATCAGGGGACGTATTTAATCGATACGGGAGGTGTTCTTTGGTATGAAGAGGAGGAATGGGAACAAAGGAAGGAACCGTTTGATCCGGGTGCTGATATTGTTGTCCCTTTTTTAAAAAGTAAAGGAATTACAAAGCTGGATAAACTGATTTTAACTCATGGAGATATTGACCATATTGGCGGTGCACCGGCAATATTGGAGACTATCCGTATAAAGGAAGTTGTTCTTCCAGCTTCCGGGGAACCGGAAGATCTTGAGAAGGAAATTATGCAGTTTTGTCAGGAAAAAGGAGTCCCAATTCATTTCGCCTCAAAAGGAGACAGTTGGATGGCGGGTGGAACCCGGTTTTATATTTTATCCTCCGGCACGGCCCGTGTGACCGGAAACGATCAATCCATCGTTCTGTTTGTCCGGTTGGGAGGGCTTGATTGGCTGTTTACCGGAGACTTAGAGGTGAAAGGGGAGAGTTTGTTAAAAGCACATTTTCCCGGCCTGTCAGCTGATGTTTTGAAAATCGGCCATCACGGCAGTAAAACATCGACCTCTGAAGCATTTCTTGATTTCCTAAATCCGAAAATAGCATTGATTTCAGCAGGAGCCAATAACCGTTTTGGACATCCGAATGAGGAGATTCTGCACCGGCTTGCAACAAGGAAAGTCCAAATTTTTCGTACGGATCGGCACGGAGCCGTTTCATATTATTTTACTGAGGAACGAGGCACCTTTTTTGTTCATCTCCATAATATAGAAAGTAAAGATGAATAACTTTTTTGATGACCGCGGCCGGACAAAAAATATGACTGCATGATGCAGTCCCATAAAATTTTTAAAATCTTTCTAAGAACCGACAAACTGTAAGATGACCCCGATCAAAAACATGGTCGTATAAAATCCGATGGAAATAAAAAGACCTACACCGGAATCCACAGCATCATTCCGTTTGCTTTGCACATCCCTTTCAAATTGATTCAAACACAACCCCCCTTTACATTTTCAGTATAAACGGAATTGTAAAAAAAATCCATAGACAGGTTGGCAGATATGACAAGAGTTAACACAAATACTTTGGATTTGGAGGGCTACAATATAAATACAGCGGGTTAACCGTTGCCGGGCAAGTATCCTAGGCCTTGCCCGGCAGCGTTTACTATAGATCGGGGATCGGTGCTGATGGGGTGCCGGTCCTCTTTTAATGCTTGTAAAAAATCTTCCGTTTCTATACGATATTATTATGATTTAAATGAACGGAGCGAGGACATTGGTACTAAAAATATGGAACGAAATTAAGAAACAACAATTTGCTCCAGTATATCTATTATATGGAACAGAGCCGTATCTTATTAACGAAACCAAGCAATTATTGATGGAGCATGCTTTAACAGATGCAGAACAGGATTTTAATTTGTCGGTATATGATTTGGAAGAGACCCCTGTGGAAGTGGCCATTGAAGATGCCGAAACGCTGCCATTTATGGGAGAACGGAGACTTATTATTTTAAATAACCCGTATTTTCTCACCGGAGCAAAGGGAAAAGAAAAGACAGACCATAATTTAGAAAGACTCGAAGCATACATAAAAGAGCCGGCACCGTATTCCGTACTTGTCTTTGCGGGCTCTTATGAGAAATTGGATGAGAGGAAAAAACTCACCAAGACATTAAAAAAGTACGGAAGAGTTCTCGAAGCAAAAAAACTGACTGAAACAGAACTCTTTGCCTGGGTAAGGGAAAAAGCTGAATTAAACGGTGTACATGTTGAAGAGCGTGCGATTGAAACATTACTAAGATTAACAGGCACCAATCTTTTTTTGCTGACTTCAGAATTGGAAAAGCTTTTCCTTTATGCGGATAAAGAAAAGAAAATCAGT
>JANWJP010000169.1 GCA_025451895.1 Robertmurraya sp. | reverse complement strand
ACTATACTATATTAACATTTATCACAGTGCATAGGGCAGGGAAAATTTAATGAAAAAGCATTTCAATGGAATTTATTTAAGTTTTTTCCGGGAGAAAGAGAAACGTCTATTAATTTTTCATCTGATTTTCGTTTTCATTTCCCTTTCACGGCTCCTTATAAGAGTTTGGCTGCATCCATGTCTTTTTGTCTGCGCAAACGTATAACAGCAGAGATAACAGTAATTTGTCCGCCCTCACAAACTGTATGACAGTCCGATTCCTCTCCCATAACCATCAAGCCGCCTGATGCGGAAATTTCTCAGTCTGCCAATTCAGTTACCCTCATACAACAAAATGAGACAGCATCTTTTCTTTTCTTTCTGGAAAACTTCACTTGAAACCTAACCTGTTATTGTATATTTTCCTCCAAAGCTGCAACAAGATTGAATAACAGACGGTATATATAAACATAGGCATCACCAATAGACATATCTCCATGAAAGTCTTTAAGATAATTTAAAGTAAAATTCACATTCCACAACCGTTCCTGGCCGCTGTACATTAAATCAAATTTAACCTCATCCCCGTGCAAGTGAGTTTCCAGATATTCTTTTATTTTTGGGCCTTCTTTTTTATCCAGAGAGATGCCAAACATGACATCATATGTTCCGAACACATCGTCCAGCTCAAGTGCTACCCCATCAACTCCAAGTTTTTCAAACCATTCTGATTCAAGATACACAAATTCATTTTTATGTTTTGCAAGAAAATGAATTTGTTCATTCAAAAATTGGTTTTCAACCTTTTCAATGACATTTTCCGTTTCCTTGTCGCACCGTTCGATATAAGCTGAGTTAAAACGGGTTATGGGCGTTTTTTCCTTCAGTATAAAGGAATCGGACAGTTCGCCGGTTAAAAGGCCGCGGGTTTGGGCATAATTCAATTCTTCATGATATAACACGACTTCGTTATTATGTGCCGAAGCCAGTTCTCTTTTTATGTATTGTGCTACTACCTCTTTTAACATCACACTTCAAACTCCTTTAATACTTTTTCTGTATTATTTTATATGATTTTTGAGAGTATAACAAAATCGTTATTCAGTTGTGCTGTCTCAGGAAAAATCCGGGAGATTCGGCAGAGATATTTAATTTCTGCAAAATCAAAAGGCTTCTTGCAAATCAGTTAGGATTTTCAAGAAGCCTTGTTCTGTAAATTATAAATTTAATTCCAGATAAACCGGACAATGGTCGCTTCCCATCACTTCATGGTGAATTTGTGCTTCAGTGATGGTATCCTTCAATTTTTCTGACACAACAAAATAATCAATCCGCCATCCGATATTTCGCTCACGTACTTTGTTCATGTAACTCCACCAGGTGTATGCATCGGTTTTATCAGGATACAAGTAGCGGAATGAATCAATAAATCCCGAGTTCAGCAGGAGAGTCATTTTCTCCCGCTCTTCATCTGTAAATCCGGAGTTGCCCATATTGGATTTTGCATTTTTTAAATCAATTTCCTGATGGGCGACATTTAGATCACCACAATAAACGACAGGCTTAGTTTTATCTAATGTCAGCAAATACTGCCTGATCTCATCTTCCCATTCCAATCGTTCCGCCAAACGCGATAAATCCCTTTTAGAGTTCGGTGTGTATACATTAACGAGATGAAATTCCGGAAATTCGAGGGTAATAATTCTGCCCTCTTCCTCTGTTTTATTCTCACCTACACCGTATTTTACGGATAGAGGCTTCTTTTTTGTAAAAACGGCGGTGCCGGAATATCCTTTGCGCAGCGCATAATTCCAGAATTGATGATAGCCTTCCAATTCCAGCGTGATTTGTCCTTCTTGCAGTTTGGTCTCCTGGATGCAAAAAATATCTGCATCCACTTTATTAAAATAGTCGATAAATCCTTTTTTCACACAGGCTCTAAGGCCGTTTACATTCCATGAAACCAGCTTCATCTGTCTTTCCCCCCCGCTGAAAAACTATGATTCTACTATACTACGAAAGGAAAAGATTTTCACATAACAGCTGCTTTGTAATAAATTCCACGGTAAATTTGCGGCACTTTTCCGGAGCATCATCTTCATTCTGGTTTTTTGACTTGAACGGAAAGAAGACAACCTTTTTCCGGAAACAATTTTTCAAAAGGTCTTCGAATTGGATGAAATTTCTGGAAAATGAATCGCCGCAGCAAAAAATGGCAGATTTCTTTCCGCCAATCCTTGCTCTTTTAAGAGTACTTCAATAAAGCGGCAGCCTCATCAGGAAATTCCCCGTCCTCCATATACAATGAGGAGTTGCTCATGTTGATTGGCATCGTCAGAAACATCAAGGACAATTAAATAAGCAGCAGGCCGTCCAAATCTAAAATTTTTATCCTTTTATGGTCTTTTTGCTCAATTAGCTTCATTTTTTCAAAATCGGTTAATTTCCGGCTGACCGTTTCCGGAGTAATCCCAAGATAAGAGGCAAGATCCTTTTTGGTCATCGGCAGTTCAAATTCATTTGATTGTTGCTGATCGGCCCATTCGGCAAGGAAAAGAGCCAGTCTGGTTTCTGCTTTCTCAGTGGCGATCCTGGCTGTCTGTTTTTCCGATTGTTCCAGGCGGTTGGAGAATTCCTCCAGAATTTTCAATGAAATTGTCGGAAATTTCATTAACAACTCCTGCAAATCACTTTGTTTGATCATACAAATTTCCGTATCCATGACAGCCTCAGCGAATGATTCGTGAAGACCGGTATTAAATAATGCCAGTTCTCCGGTAAAATCCCCGGGATTTAAGAAACGGACCAGCTGCTCCTTTCCGGACTCCGATAAACGGTAGATCCGCACCCTTCCTCTGTTGACAATATAAAGGGAATCCGATTTATCGCCCGCTTTATAAATCAATTCTCCTTTATTAAAAGACAGCGGTTTTACTGCCCGCATGATTTCTTCCATTTGATCTTCTTCCAAATGATTAAAAATAGGCACAAGCGAAACACAAGAATGTTTATGGACACAAGAAACGTCATGATGAGGACAATGTTCAACCATGACTGTCACTCCTAATGAATAGTATTTATAAATATTGTTATATCAAACAAATATTAAAATTCTTTTCTGTATTATTCAAATTCCCCTCCGATGAAACAGTTTAAAAATTTCCATTCCGGTTATTATCTTAGAATATCGTTTTAGCCCTTGCAAAACAATGATTTTGATCAAGAAATTCCATTAAATTGATAGTTAAATCGATTATAATGAAATTATCGAAAAATAAACCATCCTGATACCGGCCCGGCCTGAATGAGCCCGAAGGAACGGCCGGCCCCGGAAAAGGAAGGAGCGGACATGAAACGTTTATTATTAATCGGTGCCTTATTATTCCTTATATTTTTTGTTCCTATGCATCTGCTTCGTGATGCCATGCATGAAGCATGGAACACTATTTACGAAGAGATACAAACGATGATTGAGACAATAGAAGATTGGGCGGAACAGGAACTATCCCCCAATGAAAAGGAAATTGAAAAGCCGTTATTGGAAGAACCGGTTTTGCATACTTTTTCTGTTTTAAATATAGAAATCGGCACACCCTTTCATGAAGTGGAAGAAGAACTTGGGCAACCGGAACGGATTTCTGTTAACGAGTACGGTACAAACTGGCACACATATCATGACCACTATCGAAATTTCCTGAAAATCATGTTCGATGAACAAAAAAAGGTGGCAGGGCTGTTTACAAACCAGGATCTGATTACATCAAGGAACGGGATAAGGTTGGGAGTTACAAAAGAAGAGGTGGAAAATATTCTGGGTCCTCCGCTGACAAGAATTCAAAAAGGGATGTATTACTATCAATTGCGGGAAGATGAAGATTATCAAATCTTTTTTATTGATCATTGCTATGTCACGATTTTTTATGATAAGCACAATAATAACGCATTGACTTCCATTCTCATTGTCAGCAAAGATATGGAAGACCGCAAAAAAAATTTGTACGCGGATGCGAGCCGGGAGTTAAGGAACGGGTTTGAATATCAATTATTTGATTTAACCAATGCAACAAGGGTCCGTTTTAATCTTCCCCCGCTAAAATGGGATGAAAGAGTCCGGGACACCGCCCGCATGCACAGTATTGATATGGCAGAAAACAATTATTTTAATCATACAAATTTACAAGGAAAGTCACCATTTGACCGTATGCGAGAAGATAAAATCTATTTTACCTTTGCCGGAGAAAATTTGGCCTATGGACAATTTAACAGTATTTTCGCTCATGAAGGACTCATGAATTCAATGGGTCACAGGGAAAATATTCTGCAATCAAAGTTTGAATATATTGGCATTGGTGTTGCTTTTAACAGCCAGTCACAACCTTTCTTTACGGAAAAATTTTATAAAAAATAGGGGCTGCAATGATAACAGCCCCTTTTTTAAATCTCTTCATTTATTGATTATATGGCGATTTCCCCGCGCCAGGACATCATGCCGCCAAGCATATTTGTTACTTTGAAACCCATGCTTGCAAGGAGCATTGTCGCATAACTGCTCCTCGAACCTGACAGACAAACGCAAATGTATTCCTTGTTCTTGTCCAATTCATTGATGCGGGCATTTAGCGATCCAAGAGGTATATTAATAGCGCCGGGAATTTTTCCCTGAGCAACTTCATATGTTTCACGAACATCAAGAATTGTTACGTCTTTTCCTTCTGATAACATTTTTTCTACTTCCATGGCTGTAATTTGATTCATCTTATATATCCCCCTGTTTTTTATGTATGTTTTTATCTCCAGGCGCTTACTCCGCCTTTGACATTTGTAATTTTTGAGAAACCTGATTTTTTAAGGATTCTGGCTGCTCTTAGACTCCTTGCTCCGCTTTGGCAAATGAGAACCACTTCTTTATCCTTTGCCAGTGATGCTGCTTTTTGCTCAAGCTGATGGAGCGGGATATTCTTAAAACCTCTGATATGATACCCCTTGTATTCAGCTGCCGTGCGCACATCTATAAATTGTTTATCCTTGTCCTTTAATTCATCCTTTAATTGGTGAACGGAAATATTTCTAATTCCTTTTACCGGCAAGAAAGTTCTGATAACAATAACTAGTAGAAGGGCAAGAAGCCCGTATAATACAAAATCCAAGATATTTCCCCCCTGTTCCTTCAAGATTTTTGATTTGTTTCGTTTTTCACAATCTGCCTATCAAAAAAGATCCAAAAAACGTAAAAAAGATAGATTGAATGGCATGGTTTCTGAATGCGTTATCATTATACGGGCAAAAAATTACCCGACCGGGTATAAATTTTGGAGAGTTTTCTGCTATTATCTGCTTTTGATTAATAATTGTATGGCTTCCTCAACAGATTGATCCATACCTTTCCCGTTATTCTGGTTCGCTTCAATGACACAATCTACCAAATTAGAGCTGACGATAACGCCAATTGTTCTGTCAACCGCAGAACGAACAGCAGTCAACTGTGTCACGATATCCTTACACTCCTGCTGACTTTCCATCATTTTCAATACCCCTCTAATCTGGCCCTCAATCCGCTTTAATCTGTTTTTAACAGAATTATCATACTTCAAAACGGCCATCTCCCTTCCCGCTTCTGCATTATGAGACTTGCATCATTGATATTTTATACCCGCGCAGGTATACTGTCAACCGAGTTTTCACCATTTTGTAAAATTTCCGTCAAAATTACACCGGCAAAATCTTGAAGCTTAATGAATCAGTTATTCTGTTTTCAACCGTATAATAGAGAAAATCCAGCTAACAATAGATTAATCCAATCATGACTATAATACGTACACACCTTGTTTCAATAAAAAAACTGTGCCAATCTTGGGGATTGGCACTTGCAAACAGAGGCACATTTATTATCTCTCCTGAATCAGGGCTGTTTTCTGTAACAATATTTATTTTTTTACCGTTACCCCGCATTTTTCTTCAAGCGGCTTAATAACGGCAGACATATCAAGTTCGGAATATCCTTTTTCCATCGCATCTGCGAAAGACTCTTCGGCAAAAACGCCAAGTGTTTTGGTCAGCCCTGCCCGGTCAAATATTTTATTTCCCAACGATACATCTTTATGAACATACTTCACGGCGCCGCCCGGTTCAAAATTCCGGTCGAAAACATACTGCTCCATATGTCTTTCCAGCATCCGGCTGTATCCGTAGCTTACTTTAAGAATTTTATAAAGCTGAACAGGATCAAGACCATGGGCTGCCCCGCACACCATTGCTTCGGAAGCGGCTACAGAATGAACCGCAACCAGATATTGATTAATAAGCTTGGCTATACTGCCTGATCCGGAAGGCCCTAAATATTCAATAGTGGTTCCGATTGATTTCAAAAGAGGTTTTATATGCTCAAAAATGCTTTTTCGGCCCCCGACCATAATAGTCAGGTTGCCTTTTTCCACGCCCTCCGGACCGCCGCTGACAGGTGCGTCAAAAAAGTGCACTTCCTTTTTTACTGCTTCCGCAAAAATCGTTTTGCTTGTGTCTGCGTCAACGGTGGAAAAATCGATGAGAATGGTTCCCTTTTTTGCATATTGCAGGATTCCTTCCTCACCTAAATAGACACTCAAGGAATCCTTTGGCATTGAAAGGCATGTACAAATAATCTCTGATTTTTCGGCAATCTCCTGAAAATTTTCCGCCTTGACTGCACCGAGCTCCAGCAGCGGAGATAATTTTTCCGGAGTTCTGTTAAATACAGTCACCTGATGTCCGGCCTGAAGAAAGCGCTTCACCATTCTTGAGCCCATCACGCCGGTGCCAATAAATCCTACCTTCATAATATCCTGCTTCCGCCTCCCTCTTTTAACAGCCAGTGAAAGCTGTCTTCACTTTTTCCGGCCGGTGTATATTCTAACCCTAACGGCCTTTTATATCCGAGACGATCCATTTCCGCAAAAATTTCCTTATAATTGATAGAACCGGTGCCGGGCTCATGGCGGCCGGGATGATCCGCGATTTGCACATGACTGATTAACCGGAAATATTTCTTAAAAAGTTCAAGAGAGTTGCCGTGTATCCGTTCGATATGATAAAAATCAAATTGAAGCCTTACATTGGGCAGATTAACTTCCTTAATTATTTTTACTGCATCATGAATATCCGTTAAAAAATAACCCGGCATATCGTATGGATTAATGGGTTCAATCAATAGAGTAAGTCCCAGCGCCGCAAATTTCCTTCCTGCATATTTTAAATTTTCGATAAAAACTTTTCTTGCTTCTTCCCTGCTTTGTTCCGGGGATAGAATTCCCGCCATACAATGGATGTTTGGAGATTTTAACGCAAAAGCATATTGTATGCTCATATTAAGGGCTTCCTTAAACTCTTCTCTGCGTTCCGGGTAAATGGCCAGTCCCCTCTCCCCTTGTGCCCAATTTCCGGCAGGCATATTTATAAGGACCATTGAAAGATTATTATTATGTAAAAGGCGAAGAAGGCGCTGAATCGGTTCTTCATAAGGGAACTGGCATTCCACATAAGAAAAACCGGCCTCCTTGGCTTTTTTAAACCGGTCTGCAAAAGGAACTTCCGTAAAAATCGTCGTTAAATTAACAGCGAAATTAACCATACAAACCTCCTTCTAATGATACTGTCACAATAAGGGCATTCAGATTAGGCCCTGTCTTGAGTTTCCATCTTAATATATTTAATACTAAAAATTCTACAAATTCAATCTTTTGCCTGCAACGAAAAGAAAAAAGACTGAAAACAGTCTTTTTTGTAAAAATGTAATTTACTCCGGTTCAAAATGATTTGCGGCATCCAATTATTGATTCCATAAGATTTCAATCATTTTGTCTTCTAATTTTTTTCCTTCATCTTCGTTGATCAAATTATTTAAAAAAATGGAGAAAATTAATTTTTTCCCGGTTTTTGTCGTCATATAGCCGGAAATGGAAGTGACAGAAGTTAAAGTTCCTGTTTTGGCTCTGACTTGACCGGCAACAGGTGATCCATTGAAACGGTTTCTCAGCGTTCCGCCCATAAAACGCTCTTTGTTTCCCGCCTCAGGCAATGCTTTAAGAAAAACAGGAAACCAGTTTTCCTTTTGAATTTGATATAAAAAACTTGAGAGTTGATTAGCCGTAATCAGTGTCAAATGGGAGATTCCGGAACCGTCGCGGATCATAAAGTCATCAGACACGAATCCATACCGTAAAAGCTCTGTTTTCAATACTTCAAGTCCCGCCTCAAAGCTTCCCTCTCCGCCAAAAATCTTCCCCATTTCTTTGACTAATATATCTGCGTGACCATTGTTACTCAACATCAAAAACGGTTTTAAAAGTTCTGACAATGGTATGGAAGACCGGGAGATGATTCTTCTTGCATCTTTGGGAACAGTTCCCATTGACACGGATCCATTCACTGCCACTCCTTCCTTAAGCAGTGCTTGTTTAAAAAGTCTCACTGTCCATTCACCGGGCTCCCAAACAGAGACCCATTCCCGATGGGGTTTTGAATACAAGGGAACAGCACCTTCAACGATAATTTTATTTTCCCCGTGTTCTCTCTTTGTTTTAATCTCTCCGGTGCTGTCCGGGGAGATGGTTGTCAGTTTGTTTTCTATGGATATATATCCGGCATCGCCCGGGGATAAACTAATTTTTGCGGAATCACCGATTTTTGCACCCGGTTCAATTTCGAGAATGACTGTTCCTGCATCAAAATCTTTGTTTGGCGATATTGTCAATGCAGAAATTTGAGATCCGTAGTACGCCTCCTCATCGCTCCAAATCATATCTTGGGAATAGCGGACGTTATCATACCAGGAATCATCGCCAATCACATTTCCCTCTATTCTTTCGATCCCCTGCATTTTTATTTTTTTGGAAAATTCCTGTAAATCCTTTATTAGCAGAGTCGGATCTCCTTTTCCTTTCAGATATAAATTCCCTTTGAGAGTTTTTCCTTCTTTCTTTCCGTCCAGCCATATTTCTGTTGTAAAACGATAGTTTTCACCGAGCTTTGACAGCGCCGCCGCTGCGGTTAACAATTTCATATTAGACGCAGGCCGGAGACGGGCCCCTCCATTATAGTCATAAAGAAGTTCTCCTGTTTCTGCCGAACGAATGCTGACACCGGCTGCAGCGCCGGACAAAATTCTTTCGTTTTTTAAGAGTGCCGTTAACTTTTGATAAGATGTTAATTCGTCATTTTTGAGTTCAGCCTTTGGTGATAAGTTTTGCTGTGGAATAAGAAGCGTTAATATGAGCGCAACATAAAAAAGGAAGCAGATTATTAACTTTTTCTTCATTGCAGTCACCTCAATTGTCGTAAAAACTCCTTAGCCATGATTATACCCATCTGTCCGGCAATCATATCTGCTTTATCTATAAATTCCAAAACCGCTGCAATATTTTTGCAGCGGTTAATCCCAATCCCATTCGTATTCAATAAAACGGGCGGTATAGCATGGGTTGCAAAGTCCGTGCGGATAATCCCAGGAAAGTGTACTTCCGCAATTTCGGCATTTCTTCCGAATATTTTTCACTTCTGTTTTAAGAAATTTATGAATTTCATCGCTCAGTTCTTCTCTCACCTTTTCCCAGTAGGCAGCTTCCGTTCTTTTATTTAACCGGTAGAGAAAAAGGAAATGCAGGCCCAGCGCTTTATAAGAATACTCGAGTGCCTCAAGTGTCCCTTTTTTAATAACCGGTTCAGGCAAATCATGATCATTGACTATTGCCTGCATCGTCTCCAACCATTGCCAGGCAAGTCCCTGTTCCTTTGCTGAAAAAGGCAAATGCAAAAATCCGTAAAGTTCCATGAGCGATAAGCGCGCCTCAATTTGCGTTCCTTTAATTAAATCATATAATTCTTTTTCCTCTGCGAGGGAAGCCTTTTTTGTTCCTTTCGGGCTTTCGAATTTTTTCCAAAGCTCAAAGAATCTTCCCAAATCACGCGAATATTTTTGAAACTTTTTCAGATGTTCATTCGTCGGAGCAATGGCAAATGTCTGAATCGGCCGGTCCTCCTGAAAAAGCAACTTTTTCATTCCTTGGCATCACTGGCAAAAGCCACTGTACCGACATCAAAAATTCCCTTTCTGCCCGCTCTGCCGGCAATTTGTTTCACTTCCTGCGAAGTGAGTCTCCTTCTTCTCATCCCGTCAAATTTTTCTGTTTCCAGAAAGACAATCCGGCGAATGGGAAGATTCAGGCCCATACCACTTGCATCGGTGGAAACGACCTCAGATTCTCCATGAATGAAACGTTCCATTTGTTTTTTTCTCGTCTCGGGGGGCATACTTCCATAAATCATGCTGACAGAAAACCCGTTGTTCTCCAGTCTTGAAGCAGTTTCCAAAACCTTCTTTCTGGAAAAGCAAACAAGAGCATCCCCCTTTTTTGTGTCCTTCAGTTTAAAAAGTTTATTTTCAACTTGAAGGGGAATTTCACGGGTGTATTCGTTAAAAAGACTGATGGAAGCAAACAGCGGGTTATACCTTGCTCCGTTAAGACTGCTGGCCCTTGAAGTCTATGAAAAATTAAATCATGACGGGGTTCCCTGCACTTTAAAAACAGGGGAAGAAGAGAAAAACACACCCGGAGCAAGGCATATGGAGAGTACTGTGGAGATGTTTACGGAAAAAGACTTTTATGAACTGGTTGTGATTGATGAAGCGCAAATGATTGCCGACAGAGACCGCGGTTTTCCTGGTATATAGCAATTACCGGAGCGAATGCAAACGAGGTTCATATTATCGGGAGTTTTAATGTGAAAAAAATGCTTTTGAAACTGCTTGGAGAAGCATGATATGTTTTTCCTGTATTTGTCTCACCGATATGCAAAACGTAACGGATATGATCATTGGGTTTTGAACGGTATTCTGTATCAAAAATATCAGCAAGCATTCTCGCTTCTTCTTTTTTTTGCCTTAATTCCAGGATTGCTTCCTCTTGTTTTCTCTTCCGTTCTCCGCAGTCCTTGTCATATATGGTTTTATGAAGGTAAAACTCAAAGGGAATTTCCGCCAGCCTCAGAAGATCAACGATTCGTTCATTTTCAAGTTCTTCAAATACTTCGCTAATGAAAGAATCCATAGCATCTTCGATAATGCTTGTAATACGGGAAGGAGTAAGTGCTTCATAAAACAATTCCTCATATTCCCGATGAAGAACAGCAGGGAGTCCATCACTCGCAGCAGTCGCAATCCTGTCAACTAAATGATCAAAAACCATTTCGCGGCAGGAAAAAAGAGCATTGTGCATTTTATCGCTATATGGTTCGACGCAAATGAGGAAATCACCCAGTACAAACTCTTCATCAGCGGAAAGAATTTCTCTTTTTTGCTTCCTGCCAAGATGTTCATTAAGATGCCGGGCTGTTAAAAATCTGCTGTATAAATAATAAAATAATTTTTCTTTTTCGATGATCTTTCGGCTTGTCTGTTCAATTTTATCAAGCAAATGGATTTTCTTTTGTACAAGCCGTTCTGCCTCAAGTTTAAGAAAATAATTTTGTCTCGTCTCCTGATAAAGAACTGTTCATTTTTCTCCTCCGGAAAATTCATCCAACAGCCAGGATTTAACATCAAAAGACTTAAATGAAGCCACTTCGTCAGAAAATAAACGGTTAATAATTTTTCTATTTACACCTTCAACAATATATCCACGGCCCTTCAGAAAGAGAAGCTTTTCATCTTTTGAAATACTTTTTGATGCATAGTCCCGCCATGTATGAATCCAAATATGTTCCAGCCAGGTATTTCTGTCCTCTAAATATTGTGTGAGCAAAGGGAGTGTTTCTTTTTTGTCATGAATTGTCTGATATCCTTCAGAATCCTGTTTTTTGTTTTTCTGACAGCTTTGGGAAAAATATGGTTCAGTCTGCTCATAAAAGGATCTCCTTTTTATGTGGTATGCGATTTTAGACTCCCGGGGAATGTACGAACCAAGACAGATAAAAATTCGCACAGAAACATACGTTCTTATTATGCAGCAAATACCAACAGAATTCAATAAATGAAGAAGTTCTTTACGATTATTTGTCACAGTTATAATATAGGGCGGTAATTATATTTTCCCGCATATTAAGAAAAAAATATTTTCGACATTCCCCTCAGAATAATTGAACAAAATCACTTCCTTTGCCGAATGACAACTTGTTTTGTCAATCATACAGGATTTTACAAATAAAGGTAGAAAGCATACATAAAGAAAACGGGAGTGTGATACAGGTGAATACCACTGCAGTCTCACAGTTATTAGGGGTGTCCTCCAGCACCGTGCAACGCTGGGTAAAGCATTTAGGTCTGGAAATGAAGCGCAATGAATACGGGCATTATATCTATTCGGAGGAAGATGTTGAATGTCTCAGGGAGTTTCAAAAAGAACTGCAAAAAGGGGTTCCCATCCAGAGTATTGCAATTAAGAAAAAAACCCGGAAAGGTTCAGTTGTCGTTCAAAAACAGGCTCCTCCAAAAGAAGAAAAATGGATGGAAAAAATCAGGGAACTGGAAAGCCGGCTGAATAATAAAGCTGATTCGGTTGTGGCGTATCAATTAATGCAGCATCGCGGTGAAATCGAAGAATTGGAACAAAAAATTTCCATGCTTTCAGAGCAATTAGAGGAACTTCAGGATAAATACGACGAAATAGCGGCTGCAGTTGAAGACTACCGGAATGAGCAAGAAAAAAGGCGCAAAAAAACATTTTTCAGGGCCATATTCAACCTGTGATTTATAAAAACTCATCTCCATCATCTGTTTTATTGAGGAACTGTCCGGAAATCCGCTCTAAAAATATAATGAGGTGTTTCCTTAAGTAATCTGCGGCCGGACCATCAAGGAGACACCTCTTTTTATTGTTTTTCAAAAGACCGGAAAGATTTAATCCTTTTCGGCAATACCACTCAGCGGGTATATTTTCTTGCCATTTTTTGCTTCTGCATGACTTCGTATGATTTTTCAATAATATCCGTTAACACATCCGCTTTATATACTCTGCCTACTTTTGTATTTTCCTGATAAAACTCTACAATCTCATCCAGTTTCATCACAGTCTCCGGCGCGAGTCTGACATTGAGCTGAACTTTTCGTTTTCCCGGCATACTAGCACCCCCCTATCAATATGATAGCATATTGATAGAAATTTGCTAGCAGTATGATGACTTAATATATCGCGCCATTTTCTCCTGCTATCACACAGATAGACACGGAAAAAGTCCTGAAAAATACTATTTTTTTGAAAAAACCACGTGTTTTTGTGCAAAATAATTGGTGTTCGTATAAAAAAACATTCCGAGAAGCACGGACAATTCTTTCTCATAACCAAGACTGTTTTTCAAGAAAATTTCATTTATAATACCAACAATTTTTTCACTTGCAAAATAGGAAGGAAAGTAGCACAGACACGCTGCGAAGAGAAACATTACACCGCCCTTGCAAACGGGAATCCGGCTGTTAAATGTAAATTTCCGGTTTAGAAAAAAGCTGCAAAGCATGCCGGTTCCGTTGCCGAGAAAAGTGGAAAGCCAATAGCCCTGATTCAAAACATCCATTATCAGAAATATAACTGTACAACCGATGAGAGTGTTAATAATGCCAACGAAGAGAAACTTTCCAAACGGATTAGTTCGTTTCAGAAAGTTTACCCCGCTCCATGTAAATTGAGTCATAATTCTCTCCTCCACTGTTTTGCAATGGAAGCGGCATATTAAAAGCATCAATATCAATAATGTATTTCGGCCGCCGTTTCACTTCACTGTAAATCTTCCCGATATATTCCCCGACAAGACCGACGCCGATGAGCTGAAGTCCGCCCAGTAGCCAGACAGAGAGGATTAACGAAGTCCAGCCCAGCTCTGTCGTTCTGAAAAATTTTAGGAACAGAAAATATATGGCAAAAAGTAGACTGATACAAAAAGACGAAAAACCAATAAATAAAACAAAACGTATCGGTGCTACGGAGAATGAGGTAATTCCGTTTAAGGCAAAGGAAATCATTTTTCTTAACGGGTATTTCGTTTCACCGGCAAGCCTCTCTTTACGGTCATAAAACACCTGAGCGGAACGAAAACCGATCAGGGGGATGATTCCCCGCAAGAACAGGTTGATTTCTCCAAAATCTTTAAGCGCATTAACGGCCCGTTTGCTCATTAACCGGAAATCTGCATGATTATAAACAAGATCAACGCCTATTTTTTTCATAATTTTATAAAACCAAATGGCGGTAGTCCTTTTAAAAAAGGTATCCTTTTCTCTCCTCCTTCTCACCCCGTAAACAATTTCGCAGCCTTCTTTAAATTTATTGATAAATTCTTTGATGACTGAAATATCGTCCTGTAAGTCGGCATCAATGGTAATCAGACAATCAGAATATTCTTTTGCCGTAAAAAGACCTGCCAAAAGGGCATTCTGGTGGCCCACATTCCTAGACAGCTTTAAACCCCGGATATACTCATTTTTCAGCGTTTCCTTGTAAATCATCTGCCAGGTATTGTCACTGCTGCCGTCATCAACGAACAAAATCTTACTCTTATTAGAAACAGCCTGCTCTTGCACAAGGTTTTCCATCAGCCGTTTTAATTCTGTAAAGGTGTATGACAAGATATCTTCTTCGTTATAACAGGGTACAACTATAGTCAATATTGGTTGCTGGTTCATTTTGTCCCTCCAAGTTGCATAGTGGAACTATAACGGCTCTGCTTTATAAAGATAAATTCGCCACGGAGAATTTTTTGCCGTAAATTTTTTCTCGAGCCTCAATCCATTTTCTTCAGCATTATCAATAGGTACAGCTGAAAAAATATATTTTCCTCCCATTTCCTGAAAGGTTTTTATATTCAACTGAAGATTTTTTATCCGTTTTTTGGAATTCTTTTTAAACATATACCGTTTTCCAAGTTCCGCGGTGAACAAATAGCACCTTCCGCCCCACTCATCAAAATACACACGAATCGTTTCGTTTTTCTCCAATTCCCCGGCGATAATTTTTCGAAATTGATGCTTGTACTTTAACGGATAAAAGTTGTTATATGTGTCAAGAGTATAAAAACCGTTATATTGGGCGATTGCCGGATGAAGCCCGATACTGGCAACCCTGTATTGTTCCACCGGCAAGCCTATATAATCTTTAATTTCCGAAAAGAGCTCCTCAGAATAAAATTCTTTTACAGAAGGTTTTTTATGATGAATGATTTCATCATTAAATGAAAATAGAACGAGCAGTTGAGAGATGAGGAAAAAATAAACAAACGGTTTCCAGCCATGCATATGTTCCGCAATGATCTTTAAACTTAAGGCAAAACCGGTATAAATGATCATCGGCCTCAAGAAATGAAAACGGGCAAAATTAAATGTATCAAGAAAATGAAATTTCTCTGTCAGCGGCAGCCATCCTTTGTAAAACCAGAATGCATACCAGGCAGAAAGTGTAAAATTTAACATCTGCAACAATATGAACAACTTTTCTTCTCGCCAGGTTTTCTTCAAAATAATAAGATAAAATGCTAATAACATTGCCGGCAGGATGATAAGGCCGTGTACGGTCATTACATGGGTATGACCGAGAACAAAGTTCTTAAAGGTCAACCGGACGCAATGCCAAAAAGTGAGTCGGGCATGAAAGTATTCATCCCTGCTGTTCGGCTCTGTATCTAATAAAAAAGAAAATACAAGCCTGTATTCAACGAGAAGAAACATCACTGTCATAAAAATAATCGACAGGAAAAACGGCCAATTCCAGCCTTTTCCTCTGACTGCATCAGTAATCCAAAAAATCCCCATCGCAAAAAGGAAAAAGAAAAATCCAAGTACAAAGCTTGCATAAAAAGGAAGCAATGTGAGTACAGCCCAATTTTTCCACCCTTTTTCCCCTTTGCGGATATTGAGAAAAGCCCATAACGCCACAGGCATTCCCAAAGTGCTCAGCATGCCGGACGGCCAAAAGGGAGTCAATGCAAAAGCAAGGGATACCCCAATTGCAATCAGATGATATTTTTCTTCCTGCAGGAAATGTTTCTTTAAAAGCAAGTACATTCCGATGAAAGCAACGATTCTGGTAATCGTTTGGCTCAGAGCATAGGCAATCATTGTCGGAAATAAATGATGGAGCCAGACAATTCCGCTCCATTCAGTCCCCAATGCGTTTCTCGGCAGTCCATTAATCACCTGGGGGATTACGGCATCAATTGCTCCGAACATCTCCCCGCTTCTGCTTAATACTTTATACCAGGCAATATTCGAATCAAGATTGTCATGAACACGAATATGGGCGTTCTCTCCCAAAATGAAGAGAGGCGATAAATAAATGCCGATAATGACAAAGGCCAGATAAAAAAAGAGTTTTTTCCTCTGCTCTAATTCATGCAATCTTTACACCCCGTATGATTATTGGAATCACTGAATGCACGGAATATGTCTTGATTTTTCCCGCTTACACTATCTCTTTCTTTTATAGTTTCCAACCCCGGCAAAGCTATTCCCAAAAGTATGGACGTAAACAGAGCTCCCCGCCAAATGGCGGGAAGCTCGGGGATATTTTTAGTGATATAAAGAAAACACCACTTTTCCTTTGACAACTTCTTGTTCATGTTGATTGACTGCCAAAACTTGAAAATAAAGTTTATTTTCCGACTTTTCCAGCAATACAGCTTTAAGAGTAATCGTATCGCCGAGGAACACCATTCCTTTAAACCGGACGGAATAATCCTCAATAAAGCCGTCTTCATAATAAGGAGTGAATAATTTAGCCAGGTTCCCCATTGTCCACATCCCATGGGCAATAATCCCGGGCAAACCTGCTTTTTTTGCTTCTTCATCTATCGTATGAATCGGATTATAATCTCCGGAAGCTCCGGCATATTTTATTAAATCAAGCCTTGTTACAGGTTCCAAAGTGATCTCAGGCAGGGATTCTCCCGTTTCAATTTGTGCCAATGTACGATTCATACGGTCATCTCCCTTCTGACGGCCTCAGTAATGATAATCACTTGCTCCACCTTAAAAATCAATTTGCCGTCCAAATCATTGCCAAACCGGTTGATCACAAGAAAGGACATTTTCCCTTGGCTTCCCTGTTTTTCATAATAATCTTTAACTTGTGCATAACATTCAATTTCTTCTCCGATAAGAAGAGGTCTTTCATAATGATAAGACTGCTCTCCGTGAATTAAACCCTTTGGCGGAAGTTTAAGCCCCGGGATGGTTCCGTAGTCAAAAACCCGCGGGAAAGTGGGCGGAGCGATATTTTGCCCGTAGCGCGATTTTTTCCCTGCTTCCTCATCGATAAATAACGGATGAGGATCTCCGATAGCTTCGGCAAATTTCTTTACCGCCCCTCTTTCAACAGTGTTTCTTACTTTGCCGGATGCATGTCCGATAAATTGCGATAACAAGCGCTGTCACCTCTTTTTATACATTAAATGCCTGTTTAAATACTCATGATTGCAAGAAAGTCCTTAATACACATCAGGCCTTTGGGCCACCGGCCACATAAATAACCTGACCGTTTACAAAAGAGGATTTTTCATCGGCGAAAAATGCCACTGCGTTAGCTATATCTTCCGGTTTCCCGCTTCTTCTCACCGGAATTTGTTCAATTCTTGCTTTAACAAATTCATCAAAAGGAACACCGACTCTTTCGGCGGTTGCCTTTGTCATTTCTGTTTCAATAAAACCGGGAGCGACTGCATTGGCGGTAATTCCGTATTTTCCAAGTTCAATCGCCAACGTTTTCGTAAAGCCCTGCAGGCCGGCTTTTGCAGTAGAATAATTTGCCTGACCGCGGTTTCCGAGCGCGGATGTAGAGGAAATATTAATGATTCGCCCGTATTTTTGCTGCACCATATATTTTTGCGCTGCCCGGGAAGCCAGGAAAGAACCTTTTAAATGAATATCCATTACCGTGTCCCAATCAGAATCTGTCATTTTAAATAAAAGATTGTCACGAATCACGCCGGCGTTATTGACAAGAATATCGACAGAACCGAACTGCTCGTACACTTCTTCCATTGCGGTCTCGACCTGGTCTTTTTCCGTTACGCTTGCAACTTTTGAATAAACTTCATATCCTTTATCTCTCAATTCCTGTGTAGTCTGAGTTAACGCTTCTTCATTGACATCTATAATTGCCACCTTCGCACCTTCCCGGGCAAAAAGTTCCACAATTGCCCTGCCGATGCCGCGGCTTCCTCCTGTTACAAATGCCACTCTGCCTTCAAATCTTCCGGCCATTTTGACTCCTCCTCTGTGGAAAAAACAAATAAATTTTTAAACTTTTCTGACAAAAAATATTATACAAGATTTTAGATAAATTGTCCTATTTTGACATATCCTTTAAGCAGGTTTCTGGCAATAATCATTCTTTGAATTTCATCTGTGCCGTCATATATGCGCCACAATCTCGCTTCACGGTACCAGCGTTCAATTGGGAGTTCCCTCGTATAACCCATCCCGCCGTGAATTTGCAACACTCTGTCTACGACTCTGTTGCCCATTTTAGCGCCAAACAGCTTGGCCATTGAGGCCAAATGACGATTATCTTCCCCTTGATCCAAGGTAAAGGCCGCATTTAACACAAGCCACTTCGCCGCTTCTATTTCAACAGCTGAGTCGGCAATCTGCCATTGAATTGCCTGTCTCTCGGCAATCGGTTTTCCAAATGTAACTCTTTCCTTTGCATAGTCAATTGCCATCTGCAAAAGTCTTTCTGCTGCACCGACCGCCCTTGCCCCGACAACCCAGCGGGCATAGCCGATCCATTCGAGGCCAAGTTGATAGCCTCGGTGCAATTCTCCCAAAATATTTTCCTCCGGAACACGGACATTATCAAAAATAAGGGAAGCGGGTCCCCATTCTCCCATCGTAGCAATGTATTCTGATCTCCAGCCCATCTCCCTGTCTACGATAAAACAAGTCACACCGTCCCGTCCGTTTGCCGCGTGTCTTTCTTTATCAGTGATCGCAATAACCATCACAAAATCTGCTTCGTTGCCTCCGGTGATAAAAATCTTTTCACCGTTTAACACCCATTCGTTTCCGTCCTTCACAGCGGTCATTTTAATATTTCTTGTATCCGAACCGGCGCTCGGTTCAGTCATGGCAAAGCATGATTTTTTCTCCCCATTGATGGTCGGAAGCAAATATTTTTGTTTTTGTTCTTCATTGCAATAATAAAGAATATTATCCGCTGAACCGCCGAAGGAGAACGGAACGAACGTTTTGGAAACCTCCATAAGCACAATGGCCATCATCAGTTGCCCGAGATCTGCCCCGCCATACTCTTTTGGTGTATTAATGCCCCAAAAGCCGGCTTCTTTTGCTTTTAATTGCAACTCTTTCAGTTTTTCCGGAGGAAGTCCCGGCTTCCCCTGTCTTTCATTGCGGAGTACATCATTTTCCAAAGGCATCAATTCTTTTTCAACAAATTTCCGGATTGTCTCCTGAACCATTTTTTGTTCTTCGGTTAACCGCAAATACATAGCAACACCTCCAAAATATATATAAGACAGGCTATAGAATACTTTGTAATAAAAAAACAGTGCATATTTACAATACGGACGACAATTTCAGCTCAGATACTTGCGGAAAAATACGGTCTTGTTGGCAGATGCAGGAAATAAAACAGATTCTTTGCACGGTTACTTGCGAAAAAGCATTACACCAATTCGAGCATGATTGCCATACCTTGTCCGCCGCCGATGCAAAGAGTTGCAATTCCCAGTTCTTCATTGCGTCTTCTCATTTCATATATGAGAGTAGTCATAATTCTTGCCCCTGTTGCTCCGAGCGGATGACCTAATGCGATGCCCCCGCCGTTAACATTGATTTTAGAAGGATCCAATTTTGCTTCCCGGATGACGGCAAGTGCCTGGGCTGCAAATGCTTCGTTCAGCTCAATCAGGCCGATTTCCTGAATGATCCGATTTGTCCTTTTTAAGAGTTTATCTATTGCCGGAACCGGTCCGATTCCCATAATTTCCGGATTGACCCCGGCCGTTGCCCAGTCGACGATTTTTGCCAGCGGCTTCAATCCTAATTCCCGGGCTTTTTCAGCCTTCATCAACACTAAGGCAGAAGCTCCGTCGTTTCTTCCGCAGGCATTTCCTGCCGTGACTGTACCGCCTTCCTTAAAAGCCGGCCGGAGTTTTGCCAATTTTTCAATGGTTGTATCCGGGCGGGGAAACTCATCTGTTTCAAAAAGAAATGTTCTTTTCTTCTCTTTCACTTCAACAGGAACGATTTCATCGGAAAATTTTCCTGCTTCAATTGCAGCAGCTGCTTTCCGTTGACTTTCAAGGGCAAATTGATCCTGATCCTCCCTGGAAATCTGAAACCTTTCGGCCACATTTTCCGCTGTCATTCCCATTCCAAGGTCAGGACCGAATATTTCCACCGGCTGCTGTCCGTTTTCTGTGTTTGAATCAACAATATAAGGAGTTCCTTCTCCAAATCGGGAATTTCTTAAATAGAACGGGGCTCTGCTCATATTCTCTGTGCCCCCGGCAACAACAATATCAGCTTGTTCAGAAAGAATTTGCTGAACTCCGGATGTGACCGCCTGCATACCTGAAGCACACAGTCTGTTAACTGTGAAAGCCGGGGCTGTTTCCGGCACACCTGCACGCAGGGCCGCTACGCGCGCCACGTTAGAAGACTCTGTCGTCTGACGAACCTCACCCATGATGACCTCGCTGACCTGCTCACGTGAAATGCCTGCCCGGTTAATCGCTTCTTTAATAACCAGTGTGGCCAAATGTCCGGAACTGACCGTTTTTAAGGATCCTCCGAAGCGGCCAATAGGTGTGCGGACGGCACTTACAATAACAATTTCATCTTTCATTTCATACCCTCTCCTTATGTATTTTGTGGTGTTGCAGTTATACGGATAAAAATGCAAAAAATGTGCCAATTTTCAGTAAACTATACGGAAAGGCTTTCAATCTCCCTTCCGTTGTACTTTTCATTCAAATATGAATTAAATTGGAAAAAGGGCTTAAAATCAATGATTCATTTTTGTTTTTTGATTCATTTTTGAATGACACAAAAAAACGAAGCAAACAGCGGAAAGATTTCTTCAGGCTGTCTTTGCTTCGTTATTCAATGATTTTGCGTTAATTTTTGTACTTCTCAGACATATTAACTATCTTTCCTTTTTCTACAACCCCCATACGGAATGGAGTAACGAGTCCCCCGTCCTTTTCCACTTTTCTAATATCATAAATCCGCTTATCAGACGGCATTCTGTCAATGGCCTTTTGGATATGTTTCCTTATTGCCGCCGGATCATCAGTGGAACCGGCCGCTTTCATCGCTTCGACAAATAGATAGACTGAATAATAATGATAGCCGGCTTCTGAAGTGGGATTTTTTCCATATTTCTTCTTATAATCATCAATGAAATTTTTGTTGCCTTCATTTCGGGAATAAGGCAGCGGCAGAACACTGACTGCTCCTTCCAGCATCCCCCAATCGCCGAGAATCGCCTGCATTTCATCAAGCTTGGCCTGGTCCATGACAAGAAAACCCCCTTTAAAACCAAGCTCTCTCGCTTGCTTGGCCACCAACGCCGTCGGTTCTGACGGTCCTCCGATAAACAGGACATCGGGATTTTTTTTCAAAGCATTGGTTACAATGGTAAAGAAATCTGTATCTTTTGTAAAATCAATGGAACTCTTGTAAACCACTTCCCCTCCGAGTTCTTTCCAAACCGGTTCAAGTTTTTCCGCCCAGTCTTTTCCGTATTGTGTGGCAGTAGGCAAAAATGCTATTTTTTTGCCAAACCGTTTCATTACATATTCAGAAAAAGGTTTTAAATAGATTTCATATTTAGGCGGGATTCTTATTGTTAAATCATTGCCTTGCTTCGTGATATCCGGTTCGCTTGAATAAGCGGCAACAATAAAGTTTAATTGTTCGTTAAAAACCTGCGTGGCAAAAATACCGCCGCTGTGAGGCACGTATACAATCGGGGTGTTGTATTCCTGGACAAGCCTTTTTGCATTTGAACCCGTTTCATTCGGCAAATATTTATCGTCAAGGCTGACCAGATTTAAATGATATTTTTCTCCATTTACTTCAAAACCCCCGTTTTCATTGATTTCTTCTATAGCCAAGGTCATACCGTTTAATATATTTTCTCCGTAATAGGCGGCAGGTCCGCTGAGGGGCCCGCTAAAGCCGATATTCACCGGAGTGCCTTCATACTTTTTTCCTTTCCCGTTTCCGTTTGCCGGATTCGAAGAACTTGAATTGCTGCAGGCAGTTAACAGCAACAAGCTGATCAATAAAAGAAATAATAATCCTTTTTTCAACTTCATTCCCCCGTAACCTGCATATTTGTTTGTTCTGCAGCTATGCTCCGATATAAGCCCTGCGGATTTCGTCATTTTCAAACAGTTCTTCTCTTTTGCCTTCCAAAACAATTTTCCCGTTTTCGATTACGTAACCTCTGTCGGCAATCCGTAAAGCGGCGCTTGCATTTTGTTCAGCCAAAAGGATGGTTGTTCCTGAATGATGAATGGTTTGAATGACAGCAAACATTTGCTCAACCACAAGCGGAGCGAGACCGATAGAAGGTTCGTCCAAAAGCAGCAATTTCGGCTTTGACATGAGCGCCCGGCCGATAGCAGCCATCTGCTGTTGTCCACCGCTTAAGGAACCGGCAGGGCAGTCCTTTTTTTCTTTCAAAACAGGAAAAAGTTCAAATACTTCCTCCATTCCTTTTTTGATGAGGCGTTTTTGCCCGCGGTAAATATATCCTCCCATTTGCAAATTTTCGGCAACCGTCATTTGCGGAAATAATAATCTTCCTTCCGGGCATTGAACAATTCCTGCCCTGACAAGCCTGTCCGGTGCCAATCCGCCGATGCTTTTTCCGAAAAAGGTAATTTCTCCTTCAGAAGGTTTATTTAAACCGCTGATGGTGCGGAAGATTGTGCTTTTTCCTGCACCGTTTGCACCAAGCAGCACAACCAGTTCCCCTTCTTCTACATGTAAATGAATCCTATCCAGGGCTTTAAAGGTGCCGTAATGAACAGACAGTCCGCTAAGTTCAAGCACTTTTTCCACCTCCCAAATAGGCCCTGATGACCGCGTCATCATTCTTAATTTCATCAGGAGTCCCTTCGGCGATCTTTTTCCCGTGATTTAAAACCATAATCCGGTCAGCAAGGCTCATCACCAGCTGCATTTTATGTTCAATCAGGCAGACGGTAATTCCTTTTGAAACCATCTGTTTCATTAATTGCCCCAGTTTTTCTGTTTCTTCGGGATTAATTCCAGCCGCGGGTTCATCAAGAAAGATGATTTGCGGTTCAGTGGCCAGTGCCAGAGCAATCGCTGTCCGTTTCTTTTCTTCCTGGGAAAGATCAGAGACCAACCGATCCGCTGTTCCAACCAGTCCGGTAAATTCCAGAGCCTCATAAGCCTTTTCACGGGCTGCCTTCTCTTCCCTTTTCAGTCTTTTTGTTTTAAAAACAGCATCCCATATTCCTGATTTTGTCCGGAGGCGATGGCCGATCATCACATTTTCCAAAACCGTTGCCTGCTCAAAAAGATGAGTGGTTTGAAAAGTGCGCGCAATCCCTAGACGTGCAGTTTGATAAGGTTTCAAAGATGTAATGTCTCTGTTATTAAAAAAGATTTTTCCGCCTGAAGGAGGATGAAGCCCGCTAATCAGGTTAAAAAATGTTGATTTTCCCGCTCCATTCGGACCGATTATCGCTGTAATCATTCCCTTTTCAATGGTAAAATCCACATTATCAACGGCAGTAAGACCGCCGAATTTTTTTGTTAATCCAATAGTTCTTAACATTACTACTTTCCCTCCTCAACAGCGGCGGATTGTCTTAAGCCTTTCCGGATTTGCAGAGTCTTTTTCCTTTTATGCAGCAAGCTTTGGATTCCCCCTGCAATTCCACGGGGATAAAAAATAATCAAAGCAATAAGAAGGGGTCCGAAAATGAGCATCCGAAGCTCTTCAAGAAACTGCAGGGATTGGGAAACTGAAACAATAAAAATCGTGCCGATTAAAGGGCCGGATAAAGTACCGATGCCGCCGACAATCAGGTAAGTCAGCATATCAAAAATAATGTTTACATAGGCAATATCCGGCCCGATAAAACGGACGAATGATGCATAGAGAGCTCCGGCCAATCCGGCAAAGGAGGTCGACAAAACAAAGGAAATCATTTTATGCTTCATCGCATTAATTCCGATTGTTTCAGCTAATTCTTCGCTGTTCCTGATAGCCATATAAGTCCGGCCAATCAGGGAATGAACGATTCTTTTCATTATAAAAATGACAAAAACAAGGAAAAAGAGCAGCAAATAATATTGAGATTGGGGGGTGTCAAATGTAATCGGACCAATCGGTGCGGGAGAAGGTATACCGATTAGGCCCCGTACCCCCTCTGTAAGACCTTCCCATTTGTAAATGATTAAATAGATAATATAGCCGACACATAATGTATAGATGGCAAAGAAATGTTCCTTTGTTCTTAACGCAATAAGACCAACGAAAAAACCGAGTACTGTAGTAATCAGAACAGCGGCAGCAAGAGCCGGCCAAAAATTCATTCCTCCCTTTACCATCAACAGTCCCGCGGAATATGCCCCAACACCGAAAAATCCGGCATGGGCCAATGACAGCTGCCCCGTATATCCTCCGATTAAATTTAAACCGTAAACAGCAATCGCCCAAATAAAAGCCAGTGATAAAACATGGAGAAAATATTGATTATCCGTAAGAAACGGGAATAACACTGAAAAAATCAACAAAGCGGATGAAAGGAACCGGCTGTCGAAAAGTACGGACATTATTGCACCTCCCTGGCAAAGAGACCTTTTGGCCTGAGTGTAAGGATCATGATAAGCAGAATAAAAGCAATCAAATCCTTATAATCGTTCGAAATAAAGGCCGCTCCCAGGCTTTCCGAAAATCCGAGAATATAGCCGCCGATAATCGCCCCCGGGATGCTGCCCATGCCTCCGATAATAATAATCACAAATGCCTTTAATATAACAAGATGACCCATGCCCGGAAAAACAAGATTAATCGGTGCTGAAATAGATGATGCAACTGCAGCCAAAGCTCCGGATATGAAAAAAGTCAACATGGCTGTTTTGTTTGCATTTATGCCTGATAAAAAAGCACCTTCCCTGTTTTGGGACATCGCGATAATTGCGGCCCCGGTCATCGTTTTTTTCAGGAACAAGTATAACAGCAGCATGATGATGACGGCGGCAGCAATAATTAAAATTCTTTGGGTTGTGACGGTGATACCAAGAAATTCAACGACCCTGCCAAAAGGAGTCGGCATACTCCGGTATTCTGCCCCCCAAATAAACTGAATGAGGGCTTCCAGAAACAGCATGATCCCTATCGCCGCAATTTTATCCTGCAAAGGCGGTGTATTGCGGAGAGGATAAAAAACAACCCGTTCCATTAAAACAGCCAAAAGCCCGACAACGATGACAGAAATAAAAATGGCTAATACATAATGGAGACCCGCATGTGTCATCATCATCAATGTGATGTAACCGCCAACCATATATAACGCACCGTGGGCAAAGTTCGGAATATGCAAAATCCCATACACGAGAGTAAGTCCCAATGCAAACAAACTGTAAACGCTTCCAACCGTTAATCCGTTAAAAATTTGTTGAATAAACGTGTCCATGTCGAGCCCCCTTCTCTTCTCCTCTGTCTTATCCGTCCCGGGTCCGGGTGACAACATTCCCCGATATCAGAAATATCGTGTTCTGGTTGTGTCAACAGGATAAGTACTGTTCCTTTAATTTTCTTTTCAAAATTTTCCCGACCGCCGTTTTCGGCAGTTCATCAATGAAGGTGACCCGCCGCGGAACCTTATATGCAGCCAGTCGCTCCCGGCAGAAATTAATGATTTCTTCTTCCGTCATCACTTCCTTTTCCTTTAGAACCACAACCGCTTTGACCGTTTCGCCCCGATATGGATCCGGTACTCCGAACACAGCCGCTTCAAGAATTTTCGGATGGCTGTATAATACTTCCTCAACTTCAATCGGGTACACATTATAGCCGCTTGCGATGATGAGGTCCTTTTTTCTTCCAACGATGTAAAAAAAGCCGTCTTCGTCCATTTTGGCCAGGTCGCCTGTATAAAGCCAGCCGTTGCGGATCGTGTTTTCCGTTTCCTCCGGCATATTCCAATATCCTTTCATTACCTGCGGACCCTTTATGATAAGTTCTCCCACCTCGCCAACCGGGAGAGTCTTTTCCCCTGTTGCGAGATCAACAATTCTGCAATCTGTATTCGGGATGGGAATCCCGATGCTGCCGGGCTTTTGAAAACCTCCGATCGGATTACGGTGCGTAACCGGCGATGCTTCTGACAATCCGTAGCCTTCAGAAATAGTTGTGCCGCTAATTTCATTGAAATCTTGCAAGATCTCAACCGGCAATGGAGCCGAGCCGCTGGAACATGTTTTCAGGCAGCTGAGATCAACTTTTTTGTCTTTTAAATAATTGACAAGACCGATATACATCGTCGGCACTCCGGGGAATGCGGTCGGCCGATATTTTTCAATGGCCTGCACAATCAGTTCCGGCGAATATTTCGGCAATAAGATCATGTTGCCGCCGTTATAAAATGTCGTATTCATTGCGCTTGTCATTCCATAGACGTGAAACAGCGGGGAGACTGTCAATACTTTTTCCTCTCCGGGCACTGTCATGTTCCTGGAAGTTGCCGCGCTTTGGAGTGCATTGGCAACAAGATTATAATGGGTCAGCATCGCTCCTTTACTTCTGCCGGTAGTTCCGCCGGTATATTGAAGCACCGCAACATCTTCCCGCGGATTTATATCAACATCCGGAATTTTATTACCGGTATCACGAAGCACATTGCCCATATGGGGAACATCAAGAAGGGAAACAGGAATAACAATGGATATATTTGTTTTATTAATCGCGTTTTTTGCTTCTGGAAGTAATTGGTCTAAAATAAATAAAGCTTTTGCCCGGGAATCTTTCAGTACATGGAGTAATTCATTTTCTTTATACATAGGATTCACTTGAACAACAGTGGCACCGCAAAACAGGACGGCATAATAGCTGACAGGATATTGGGGACAATTGGGAAGCATAATTGCCACTCTGTCGCCTTTTTGAATACCAAGCTGTACAAGTGCACCGGCCGCCCTTCTGACCATTTCGTACAGTTTACCGTATGTATACGTTTTGTCAAAGAAGGTCACCGCAGGGCGATCCTGATAAATCCGGACGGATTGGGAAAATAATTCAGGCAATGAAATCTCCGGGATGTCAATCTCAGCCGGATTTCCTTCTGCAATATGCCTTTGCCAGACTTTTTGCATAATACATCCCTCCTTGAAATTCTTTTCAGTTTTGTAATGCAATAATTGTGCCAAAAAAAATTGGCGCCAATGGCTGGAACAGATGATGTTCCGTCATTGGCACCGATTCAATTTTGGATTGTAATTTTCCCTTCGCTTGATTATTAAGGTTTTGTACAGATTTATTTTAGTATCAATCATTCAACGATGAATTGTGCTCATTTTCCTTCAACAGTTAAATTGTACTTTTGAAGTTTTCTGACGATTGTCGGTTGGCTTGTTTTTAATTTTTCAGCAATTTCATATGTTGTCCGGTATTTTTTTATTGCTTGTTGGAGAAGCCTTTTTTCCGCACGCTCCACTGCTTCCTTCAGGGACATTTCCTGATGATTTTCAACGGGATCTTGTTCCCGGTGCTTTTTATATTCATCAGGCAAATCCTCGATCGTCAATAATTGATGAGGCACAGTAAGAATCAGACGTTCAATCAAATTGGATAGTTCCCTGACGTTTCCCGGCCATTCATAATAGTAGAAAAAATTTTTTAATTCCCTGTCAAAATCTTTTTCCGTTTTGTATTTCTCATTATATTTCTCCAAATAATGGCGAACCAGCGGCAAAATATCGTCCTTTCGCTCCCGAAGCGGCGGAATATGGAGAGGAACCACGTTTAAACGATAATAGAGATCTTCCCGGAACTCTCCCTTTTTAACCATTTCCGCCAGGTCTTTATTGGACGCGGCTATAAATTGTATATCGACCTTTTTCAACTTCGTGCCGCCGACACGCATGATTTCCCGTTCCTGGATGGCACGCAACAGTTTAACCTGAAGATTAAGGGGAAGTTCACTGACTTCATCTAAAAAGAGAACACCTTTATCAGCCAGTTCAAACATTCCCGCTTTTCCGGCCCGATTTGCCCCGGAGAATGCGCCTCCTTCATAGCCAAAAAGCTCCGATTCAAGCAAATCCTTTGGAATTGCCCCGCAGTTTACCTTGATTAACTGCCCTTTTTTGGAACGGCTGCTTTTCTTAAAAATATTTCGAACGAGTACATCTTTTCCGACCCCTGTTTCGCCCAAAATCAAAATTGTTGTGTCAAAATTGGCAACCCGGCCGGCCATGTTGTATATTTCAAGCATTTTTTCGCTTTTGATTACAATATCGCTGCTTGTCACGCTTGTATCCTTTAACCGCATCAACTCTTCTTTGTATTTTTCATTAAGTTGGCGGGCCTTTTTCAATTTTTCCATCAGTTGATTAAGTTCAGACAAATCACGAATATTTGTGACGACTTTTTCAACTTCTCCCCGTTCATTAAAAACCGGACTCCCGGTCATTAATGTTTCCTTTCCGTTCAGATTTTTTTGTACAACCGTTACCGTTTTTTTCTTATCAATGACCTTGCTGGTAACCGATTCATGAAGAATTCCCCTTTTAATTAAATCGGAAACATTTTTTCCGATATAATAATGCTTGGGAATTCCAGTAATCCGTTCAATTGCCGAATTGGTTTTAAGGGTATTTCCATGTTGATCTGTAATATAGATCCCATCATAAGAACTTTCAATAATGGCATCAAGTTCTCTGTTGGATTTATCCAGTTCCCGCACTCTGTTTCTCAATTCATACAGCCAGGTGCCGTCTGTGACAATATACAAAAAGTGGTTGTTTTCGAGTTCATGCAAGTAAAGGACATACCATTTTCCGTGCTTTGCCGCAAGAACGATGGACGGATATGGTTCTTCCCATCTATCAAATAATTCCGTAACTTTTCTTTTATAATCCAATTTTGAAATGATTGCTTCCGGAAGTTGCCTGTTTGCGGAAATAATTGTACCATCCGGTTTTGTAATAAAGCTGTTCAAGGGAAGCTGCTCTATTTTCTCGATTATCAACGGAAACACACCTCACCCAAAAACAATTTTTGGCAATTAACACTTTTCTTGTTATTTCGATACGAAGCTTCCCTTTTCCTCTTTTTCACAGAAAATTTTAAAAAGGCTGTCATCATTAGACAGCCTTTTACTGAAAAAATCTGTATCATTTTTGAATAAACATTTGTGTCCAGTAGTTTCCGCTTCCGGAATGACCGACACCAATATGTGTAAAATTGGGATTTAAAATATTCTTCCGGTGACCCTCACTGTTCATCCAAGAATTTACAACCTGTTCAGCCGTTGTTTGCCCCATCGCAATATTCTCGCCGGCTGATTTATAGGAAATTCCAAAGTCCCTTATCATATCGAAAGGTGAACCATAGGTCGGGCTTGTGTGCGAGAAATATTTCTTATCTCTCATATCATTGGATTTCGTTTTTGCCACATTACTTAAAGCCGCGTCTGCCTGCAGTTCATTCAGGCCATGTTTTCTTCTTTGTTCATTTGTCAGTTCAATCACTCTAGATTCAATACTGCTGATTCCCTGTGTTTGAGTTGTTTGTTTTTGTTCATTTCCGGAAGGCTCCGCCTGTTTGGGCTGAGGTTGAAACTGCTGTCCTGGAACGGCCTTTTGCGGTGTTTTTTGTTGTCCGGGACGTGATTCTTTATAGAAAGAGTATTGTCCTCTTTTTATATACTTGCTGTGCGGAAATTTTTTGCTCGGAATCGTTGTCATGTAAGAATTATGCTCAATGGTCAAATAACCGTTGCCGACATTTTGTATGCCATCAGTGGGAACGGTTATTTTTTCTGTCCGTCCCGTCTTTAAATGGCCTTGTCCAAAACTTCTGTTACCGGTGCTCATTTGTTGCGGATTCGTGTCGGCAGCACCGCCGAGATCCATGGATTTGTCAACTACATCCCGGGAAAATCTGTCCCCTGCCTGTTCGTCCGTATTTTGATTACATGCTCCAAGCATGATCAAAGACAATCCTATAACTAAAGAAACTACAGACTTTCTTATCATTGTGACACTCTCCTTTCGGTTATTGAGGTCTGCCTTCTTAGTTTTCATGTTTTTTTAAAAAAGATAGATGGTAATAACCGAAAAAGTTGAGAGGTCTTTCATGTTGATCTTAAATTTGGCGCTTTTGACAGTATTCATCAACCAATTTTTCTATCTTATCATGTTCCGGATGCTCTTCGTCAAAATAGAATTTTATTTCGTCGACAAAATTTCCCTGATAATACACATGAATGACGCCTTTTTTGTTTATGACGCTGTACTCCGGTTCAAACCGGTAGCCATTTCGCTCGATTGCCCCCATTTTACTCCCTCTTTCCATCTGAGTTTTCCCTGGAATCCACAGTTCGGCGGATAATCCTTGCAATACCTGCCAATACAGCAGAGCGCCGACTTTTTTTATGACGTTTTCTGTTCATCTTTTAAAATTATTCATAAAACAGTATTTCTTTTCATATTTTTTCCGGTCGTGAAACTGTTATGCAAAAATAGGGAAACGGGCTATAATAAAATCCCCCCGGCGATTGATTATCGCCGGGGGACATGAAAATCAAGATATTTTTTCAATTTTTACAGCACAGGCCTTGAATTCAGCTGTTCCGGAAATTGGGTCATATTCATTTATCGTGAGGACATTTGTTGGGACGTCACTCCAGTGAAAACTCATAAAAACGAGACCCGGTTTTACCTGTTCGGTAATTTTTGCCGGAACATGAACCGACCCCCGCCGCGATGACACCTTCACGGTTTCACCGTCTTCAATGAAGAGACGTTTTGCATCATCCGGATGGATATCAACTGTTTCCCGGGTTTGTCTTATTTTGACCCCTTCTTGATAATAGCGGGTCTGTGTGTGTGTATTATATGCTTCATATCTTCGTCCTGTAGTCAGTACAAACGGATAGTCATCATCAGGTTCTTCCACAGGAGGCGTATAACCAACCGGAACAAAGCCTGATGCCTGTTCACCTGCTCCCTCAGGCCGGTGGAACCGTTCATGAAGGATAAAGGTTCCCGGATGGTTCAAATCCGGACAAGGATAATGCAATGAATATTCCTTATCCAATCTTTCATACGACATACCGCCGTACATTTCACGGGCAAGAAGACGTACTTCATTCCAAATTTCCTCACTGCAGCTGTAACTCATCTCATATCCCATCAGCGCAGAAAGCTCACATAAAATTTCCCAGTCTTCTTTCACTCCCGGATGAGCTTTCACGGCTTCCCTTACCCGTTGAATTCTCCGATCTGTATTTGTGTATGTTCCTTCAACCTCTCCCCATGATTTCGCAGGCAAAACGACATCTGCCAGTTGGGCCGTTTCTGTCAGAAAAATATCCTGAACAATAAGCAATTCAAGTTTTTCAAGAAGTTTTTTTGTATGATTCATATGAACATCCGCCATTAACGGATTTTCACCAATAATGTATAAAGCTTTTACTTCTCCTTTTTCCATCCGTTCAAAAGTTCTTGTTTGCGTATCGCCCACATGAGGGTTAAGCTTTACCCCCCAATGTTCCTCAAACCTCTTTCTGTTATTCTCGTCCGTAATTGAAAGCGCACCTGGCAATTGATTCGGTAAACAGCCCATGTCTCCTGCACCTTGGACATTATTTTGCCCGCGCAGCGGCATGATGCCATTTCCTTTTTTGCCTATATGACCCGTCAGCAAAGCCAGGTTTGCAATATCAAAGACATTATTTACCCCGCAATGATGTTCCGTAATTCCCAATGTATAAGCAATCATCGCATTTTCTGCCGTTGCATATTCACGGGCGCAGGCAATAATTTCTTCCGGGGCAAGTCCGGTAATTTTTGCTGCATATTCAGGTGTATAAACGGCTGTTTTTTCTTTAAGCCGTTCAAAATCAACGGTATTTTTCCGAACCCATTCCTCATCATAAAGCCCTTCCATGATAATGACATTCATCATGGCGTTCATAAGGGCAATATCAGATCCGACTTCTATTTGCAGATGCTGATGGGCGGATTTTACCATGTCAATTTTCCGCGGATCAACGACAATGATTTTCAGGCCGGAGCGGACAGCTTTTTTCATCCGATTGGCAATAATAGGGTGAGCCTCGGTCGTATTTGAACCCATTAATAATAAAACATCTGTATGTTCGAATTCTTCCAGTGTGTTAGTTGGAAAACCGCTTCCTAATACAGTTGCCAGACCGGCAACACTCGGAGCATGTCAGGTTCGGTTACAGCCGTCAATATTGTTGCTTCCGATTGCCGCCCGCATGAATTTCTGAGTAATATAATTGGATTCATTGGTGGTCCTGGCGCAAGCAAACATGGAAATTGAATCAGGGCCCCATTTCTCCTTGAAATAGGACAGTTTTTCAGCAATAAAAGTTAACGCTTCTTCCCATGATACTTTCGTAAGAGTTCCGTTTTTTCTCAGCATCGGCTGTGTCAAACGATCCGGAGCATGAACGTATTTATATGCAAATGCCCCTTTAATGCAAGTTTGCCCCTTATTAACGGGAGCATCTTTATCTCCTCTTACTTTCACAATTTGATTATCCTTTACATCCAAAATTAAGCCGCAGCCGGTTCCGCAATAGCCGCACACAGTTTTCACTTGTTTTATATCTTCCATCCTTATTTGCCCTCCATATTTATTGATGTAAAAAACGGGAAAATATAAAATCCCTTTTTATTCACAGCAAACCATCCCCTTTATTTTACATGAAAATGAGCGATGTTTGTTATTCTTAAACGCAAAAACTAATTTTATAAAAAATTCTAAAAAAAGAGACAAAATGAGGTTCACTTTTTATGTCCAAATGTATATACTGTACTATAACAGAAAAGGAGATAAGTTATCTGTATTATAAAAATAAGAGGGAGTGATTATGATGGAAAATCCTGTGGAGTTTTTTCGGAACCTTCCGGAAAAAATTTGTCCGGAATGCGGCCAAGTCATCATTGAACAAGCCGAATCATATTTAATGGAATGTGATCGTTGTCTGGCGAAAAAAGTTGCTGATTAAACAACTTTATCGCAACCGGCTCATTTCATTTAAGGAAACACACATGCATTTTATATAACGAACATAACGTCTTTGCGGCCGGTGCATCAGGTAAGCATAAGTTTTTATTTTATAACCGTTTTGTTTTTTTGTATAAAGACATTTATCAAAAGAAAACGTACATGAAAAACAGGATAAACGAAGGCATTGGCAGCAAAGAACTGCTATGCAAACAAAAGAATTATTTTCTTGTTTTCATAAAAAAACTCTCCGGTTTGACCGGAGAGTTTTCGATGTCGACATCCCAGGGGACCCAACCATTTTCATCAGGTTTCCTCTTTGTCCATTATTATAATTTTTTATAATAATGGAATTTACCTGATGTGTGTTGTTCCGTAATCGGATTTACTTTTCTTTCAGAAAGTAATCCACGGTTTTTAAAAACCATATTCAATTTTCAATCACTTAATTGTTTCTAACGAATTGGCAGCTTTTCCATTTAATTATGAGGAGTATTTGAAACCTGCCAGCAACCAATTACTTGTTCATATCTGATTTTGACAACCGGATATGTTCCCATTTTTCCCATTTGCATGACGAAAAACTTTTGGTTAAGAACTTCCTCTCTGTGTACATTAACGTAGACAGAGACTCTTTTCTTAGCCGGGTGGAAAGCTGAATTCATTATCTGAACTCAGTTTTACAAGCACTTTCTTTCGAAAGCCCCAATTGAAGAATTTACTCTTACAATTTGGAGATGGCTTGCCGTTGTTTTCAATTTTTCTCCCCTTTGAAACCGCTTGCACAATTCAACAATTAAGCGAACCCAAATCATTAATCTCGCACTTTACGGAACGAGCACTTAATGGTTGAGTCTCCTGAAATGTCGACCCTTCCTTGGCTCACTTTTATTATAGCACTTTTTACCCCTTTCGTTCTCCTTAAATGTGAAGAAAATATGAACATTTCGCAATAGTGTATGTAATGAAAAATTTCAACTAACATGGGGTATACAAGTATTTTTATTGAAGCAGCGTTTAATTACTGCAACTAATTACCGGTTTTTACAACATTTCCTGTACAGGATCACCGGTAAACCGATGAGCCGGACTGCCAATACAAAAAGCTGTATCCTCCATTTATCAAGATACAGCTTACAGATTTTTATGAAATTTGCGGAAGCTCGCGTATTTCCTGGATGGTTTCATTTCCGCAAAGCGGACATTTCAAATCGGCCGTTGCAAATTCTTCCCTCATCCAGCCATTGCAATCATCAGCGGAACAAGCATAAACAACTGTATCCATAAGAATCTCTTCCGGCTTGTCTTCCTGTGATCTTTTAAAAAAGATTGTCATCCCCTCCTCTTAAGATTTATGTCATATTATGTTTTCAGTTGAATTTACCTGGTTCACTGTCTTGCCGGGTCATTGATGACTCCTCCGATTCCCCCTTCCGCATAAGCATCAGTGACTTGTTCATGGGTTATGGCCAGTGCTGATGATAAATCATCATTCTTATTCCGGTCTTCAGGGCGAAAATGGGCATTTGCAACTTTTGTGCTGTCATACAGTTGCTTTTTAACCATATGTAAGCTCCCTTCGCAATTTGTCGGATACAATCTTATCTTTTACTAAAAAGGGGTTTTCATTCAAAGAAAAAACTGTCTTTCCTTCAATTTGCCCTTGTCCTTTATAATGAACAAAAAAGGAAAAAACCTGCAAAAAACAGCAGGTTTTAAGAGTGAAGTATATTTATTTCTTATAGCCAGGCTGCTCCAACAATGATTAACAAAATGAACAGGACGACAATTAGCACGAAGCCTCCCGCACCGTAGCCGTATCCTCCTTGATAACCGTATCCGCAATATGATCCATATCCAAAACCCATCTTTTCCACTCCTTTCCTTAATGATCATGCATTTTGAATTAATACCATCCGCCGACGTATGCGGCACCGACGATAATTAGAAGAATAAACAATACTACGATGAGAGCAAAGCCTCCGGCGTAGCCATATCCTGCTCCTCCGCCCATTTGCAACACCTCCTGTAACATCTACGGGTATTTTATGAAAGGGCAGCTTGTCCTGAATGGGCGAAATAACGAGATAAAAGAAGTTTAAAAATTTTTTTGGAATAAAAATTTGATTGATGCTGTTCCCGGACCGGCAACACGATAAGCATCACACAACATATAAAACTAATGATTCCTATGCTAAAAAAAGAAAAACCGCCTCATAAAATGATATCTATTTGAGACAGTTACCTTGAAAATAGTTCCTTTTATTAAAATAAAAGTCCCTTCCCATGAAGAGCTTAAAAAAATAAAGGCCTGAACAACCTGAAAGCGGATCATTTGCCTGGATGCAAACACATATGCAATCATTCTTAATATTAATGTATTCCAGTGAAAAATTGCGTTCATATCTGTCGAGGATTCCCCTGTTCTTACTAACCAGTTGCCTTATATATTAAAAAACAGCTGATATTATTCCGGGGATCAGAAATAACATTAGGAGAATTCAGCTTTTTTTCGGGTGGAAACATGACAAACCGAAAAAAACGGTGAGGCTTCATACTATGAGTCTTCAGTTTGCGGTTGAGGACAACTTTTGTTCTCTCTCGAGCAGAATCAGATAATGTGATTTTGGTTTGGTGAAGCTTACCTTAATTCCGGACGCTCTTAAACGGTTAACAAGTTCGATTAGCTGTTGCTTTGCCATTAAAAAACCCCTCTTATAAACCTATATAATACATTTCTTCATCAAAAAAAATTGAAACGGGTGTTACACGAGGTGTCCTTATCTTCCTTTTCACATTATTAATTCTTGATAAGAGAGCAAATTCCCTTCTTTTTTTAAAATTAAATTGAGAAAGTTTTTCGAGCTTGTAAGGCGCTTGCGGAAGACAACAAGCGCCCTGGACCGGTTAAATTTCATTTTGATTCAAGTGAATTTTTCACCTTTGTTTTTCTTCTAGCAGAAGAAACGCTCACACCATCAATTTCGCGTGTTGTTGTCCCTTGTCCCTCAACCCGGGGGGAAGACAAACCAATTGTTGATGGATCCTTTTTTAGCTTTTTCAACTGGCATTACACCTCCCAATCATATTTTCCGTAATCATGGTGTCCTTATGATTGTATAAGATTGGGAAATGTTTTTTATGCAGAAGAAATTCATCCCTTTATTAAATGCTCAGAAAGAGAGATATATTAACGTGTAAATTTTTTCTGTACAAAATATTTATGAAATATCACAGCTAAAAATGTTCATTTATAATACAAAAAAGAGGCTGTTATTACAGCCCCTTGCAAACTTTAAAACAAGAAGGTTCTAGAACCGGCTTCTTCTTACTTTTCTTTTCACAGTTAAATAGACAGTTACAAGTGCTACAGCAAGCAGCAGAAAAACAGTATTCATGCTTAAAATGCCCAATTGGTCATTCCCTTCAAGCGACGGATCTTTTTTCTCGACAGGTTTTAATTGAGCCGTTTGAATGGTCTTATCCTGGCTGTTTTTTATTTCCAATTTTCCATTTTTCACGAGTTCCATAGAGAATCCGCGAATATCCTCAGTAACATAAAGGTCATTTCCGGGGGTGAATACCTGTTCTCCATCTCTAAATTCCTTATTTTTAGGAATAACGTTTGTCCGGTAGTTTTTGAAGCCATAATCCAAAAGTTTTTTGGTATCATCATACATTTGATTTTTCACATTTGCTTTTAATACAATAGCCGTTAAACGGATATCATCCGATTCGGCTGTTGTAGCGAGAGTATGCCTGGATTGATTGACAAATCCGGTTTTTCCCCCCGTAATTGTCCATTCACAGGGGATCTCACCTTTCAGCAATAAATGATGAGTTATGAGCGTGGTTGTCCAGGCTTGTCCATCCCAAGGCAATCGTTTTGTGCCGAAAATTTCCCTGAACACAGGATTTTTTAGTGCATAATTCGTAATAGCAGCCAAATCGGCGGCTGTTGTATAATGATCTTCTGCAAATAGACCGTGGGCGTTGACAAAATGGGTATTTTGAACCCCGATTTCTTCCTTTAAGTATTTGTTTAATTCCTCTGAAAATTTTTCCACACTTCCGTGCAGATGTTCTGCAATCGCCGTTGAAGCATCATTTCCGGAGTTAACGAACATTCCTTGGATAAGGGTGATTAAGGGCATTACTTCCCCTTCCCTCAAGTAAACACTTGAACCTTCTTCAATCACAGCATTCCATGATACGGTCACTGCTTCATCAAGATTGCCCTTTTCAATTGCATAGATAGCTGTGGCAATTTTTGTTAAACTTGCCGGATACATTCTCTGTGTGCTGTTTTTCTCATAAAGAACGGCACCTGAGTCGGAGTCAACTAAAATAGCTGCTTCACTGGCTAAACTTATAAAATCGGTTACTTCTGTTTCTGCTGCAAATGCCTGCCCCGGTCGAAACAAAAGAAAGATTAGTAAAAATAAAAGTAATTTTCTCATCGTTGCACACCTTATTTCTGTTTTCAATCATATAAAAATTTTAGCAGAAATTAAGGGTGATGAGACACAGGGAATACTTTTGTTAATAAAATGATAAAATCAAACCAATTTCAGGGATTTTCCTGTTGTAAATATTGTTATATCGCCGAAAAAAGGGAAAATTTCTGCTTAATATTACTAATTCACTTATCCCTTCTTTTTTATTTGTAAATAATTATTTCGCAAAAACTCCACATATTGTTCATCTTTTGATAACCAGGCGGAATAATGCCGTTTTATATGCTTCTCCGCTTCAGCAAAGTCTGCAAAACTATTTTTCCACGGAATGCCATTCACTTCAACTGCCCATACCCCTTGTTCTTTTTCAAAAATAAAAAACAGGTCTTCATGACTGTTCTCATATAAACAGCCATGCGGCGTGTTTTTAATATTGAATTGATTTCGGCAGGCATCCTGGCGAATCGGTTCGTTTTCAAAAGCCGGTTTCACAAATACTTGAAATGTTTCTTCATTAATAGAACAACCTGAAGCCTTTGCATGCCCTCCTCCTCCCCACAGCCCGGCAATTTCTGACACGTCGATATGATCATGAATCGTTCGAAAACTGATCTTTTTCGTCCCCAAGTTTAAAATCGCAATATAATCCAAATATTCATGCTCCTTCCCAAGGGCGTTTCCGAGTTCAGAGTGATATGATTCAGCATGAACAATTCCTGCATAATATGGTTTAATAAAAGCCTGTACAATTTCACGGTTTTTCCTTCTGATATAACGCTCAATCTTATCTTCTTCTATCATCAACAGTTTTTCTTCAAAATCACTAAACTTGAAATGAGAACTGTTACGGAGTCGATGAATCATTCGCTCCTCAAACTCATCGATGGATGTCAAAAAAAAACAAGTCATTTAATTGTTTGGCTTTAAAATTTTGATTCACATCCCATTCCCATGTGTCGTATTGACGAATCAGCTCCACGAATTCTTCAACCGCATCTGTTTGCACAAGCTTGTTTTGTTGAACGAGATAATCATACAAAAGAGATGTAGCGCAAGTTAGTTTTCCGTTTTCATATTGAACGGTCACTTGAGCCCAGCTGTATTGATTCAAATGAACAGCTGACTTGTGATGATCAATTAAAACAACATTCCCTCCTTGCCGGACAAATTCCTCAATCTTTCGTTCATTTTCCTTATTTACTGATAAATCGGTTATTAATAAGGTTTCTCCCTGCTTTTTATTTAATGTTTCTTGATCAAGGTATAATGACACCCGGTAATCAAGAGCATTGACCGGCATATAGCGGACATGAAGGTCGTCCCCAAATGCCAGTCTGGCAATAATACCGCAACCGACTCCATCCAGACCATTATGTGAAAATAAACGATATATTTTTATCACCCGCAAAAATTTATTTTTATAACTGAGTTCCAATCAGAAAGGTGATATAAATGGAAACAATTTTAGTTTTTTCCATTTCCATGAACATATAACCGGTCCGCAGCAATCGCGCTGCCTCTTAATATTTATTTCAAGAAACTGTATAACAGCTTTCATCAGATATAACAGTTATAGTACAGTTTTTTAAAAAATATTTCTAATACTTTGTATCTTTATTTTTTTCTACCGTAAATACTTTGATACACAATAAGTTCACATATTTTTCACATATATGTGATGACATTCACATGAAATCTGTTATAATCAAATTGTAGAGTTTTGTACTAACTGTTACATCAAATAAAAATACAAGAGGTGTAATACAATGGAACAATGGAAGGGATTTAAAAGCGGAGCCTGGCAGACTGAAGTAAATGTCAGTGACTTCATACTAAGAAACTACAAAGAATATACAGGCGATGATTCATTTTTAGAAGGACCTACAGAAGCAACAACTAAACTATGGGATCAAGTTTTAGAACTCTCTAAACAAGAACGCGAAAAAGGCGGCGTTCTTGATATGGATACTAAAGTTGTATCCACCATTACTTCCCATGGTCCCGGTTACCTTGACAAAAATTTAGAAAAAGTTGTCGGCTTCCAGACGGATAAACCGTTCAAACGTTCACTGCAGCCGTTTGGCGGAATCCGGATGGCGAAACAATCTTTACAAGCATACGGTTATGAACTTGATAAAGACGTCGAAAAAGTATTTACCGAATACCGCAAAACCCATAACCAAGGCGTATTTGACGCATATACCGATGAAATGAGAACTGCCCGTTCTGTCGGAATTATCACAGGACTCCCCGATGCCTACGGACGCGGCCGGATTATCGGCGACTATCGCCGCGCTGCTCTTTACGGAATTGACTTTTTAATTGAAGAAAAGAAGAAGGATTTAGCTAATACATCAACTGTTATGACAGAAGATGTGATCAGACTGAGAGAAGAACTTTCAGAGCAAATCCGTGCACTGGTTGAATTAAAAGACATGGCAAAAGCTTACGGATATGATATTTCCCGTCCGGCTGCCAATGCTCACGAGGCATTCCAATGGCTGTACTTTGCTTACCTTGCTGCCATTAAACAACAAAACGGTGCCGCAATGAGCTTGGGAAGAGTATCTACTTTCCTTGACATCTATATTGAAAGAGACTTGGAAAACGGCGTTTTAACTGAAAAAGAAGCTCAGGAACTTGTTGACCATTTTGTTATGAAGCTTCGTTTAGTAAAATTTGCCCGTACTCCTGAATATAACGAACTGTTCAGCGGAGATCCGACGTGGGTAACAGAGTCCATCGGCGGTATGGCAAATGACGGCCGCAGCCTTGTAACGAAAAACTCTTTCCGCTTCTTGCATACTTTGACAAACTTAGGCCCTGCTCCGGAACCAAACTTGACTGTTCTTTGGTCTACAAGACTTCCGGACAACTTTAAGAAATACTGCGCAAAAGTTTCTATTGAAACCAGCTCTGTGCAATATGAAAATGATGATATTATGCGTCCGATTTACGGTGATGACTACGGAATTGCCTGCTGCGTATCCGCAATGGAAATCGGAAAGCAAATGCAATTCTTCGGCGCCCGCGCAAACCTGGCAAAAGCTCTTCTATATGCAATTAACGGAAACGTTGATGAAATTAAGAAAGTGCAAGTTGGACCTGCTTATGCTCCAATTACTTCTGACGTGTTAGACTACGATGAAGTAATGGAAAAATTCGATCGCACAATGGACTGGCTGGCCGGCCTTTATATTAACACACTGAATGTCATTCACTATATGCATGATAAATACTCTTACGAAAGCATTGAAATGGCGCTCCACGATACTAAAATTCTGCGTACGATGGCTACAGGCATTGCCGGCCTGAGTGTAGTTGCCGACTCTTTAAGTGCCATTAAATATGCAAAAGTGAAACCAATCCGCGACGAAAACGGCATTGCAGTTGACTTTGAAGTTGAAGGAGACTTCCCTAAATACGGAAACAACGATGACCGTGTAGACAGCATTGCAGTAGACGTTGTGAAAAGATTTATGACAAAACTGAAAAAGCATAAAACTTACCGCGATTCTGTTCATACACTGTCTATCCTGACTATTACTTCTAACGTCGTTTACGGAAAGAAAACAGGAAACACACCTGACGGACGCCGTCATGGCGAACCGCTTGCTCCGGGTGCCAACCCGATGCACGGCCGCGACACGAAAGGTGCATTAGCTTCCCTTTCTTCTGTCGCAAAAATTCCTTACGATTACTCGTTAGATGGAATTTCCAATACCTTCTCCATCGTTCCTAATGCTTTAGGAAAAGATGAAAACAGCCGTGTAGCGAACCTTGCAAGCATCTTAGACGGTTATACAGCAAAAGACGCACATCATTTGAATGTTAACGTCTTGAACAGGGAAACATTGCTTGATGCAATGGAACATCCTGAAAATTACCCGCAATTAACGATTCGTGTATCCGGTTATGCGGTTAACTTCATCAAATTAACAAGAGAACAACAACTTGACGTTATTAACCGCACATTCCACGAGTCAATGTAATAAAAACAGCATAAAGAAACGGGAAGCGGCAGTCATTGCCCTTCCCGTCAAACTTGCACCGGAGACATTTGTCCCCGTAATACAATGGGAGGGAGAATTTATGAACGGAAACATACATTCAACGGAAAGCTTTGGAACGGTTGACGGCCCCGGAATCAGATATGTGGTTTTTACACAGGGATGTCTGCTGCGCTGTCAGTTTTGCCATAATGCAGATACTTGGGAGATAGGGACGGGCAAAGAAATGTCTGTTTCCGAAATCATAAATGAACTGAAATCATATCTCCCTTTTATTGAAGCATCAAATGGCGGCATTACAGTCAGCGGCGGGGAACCACTGCTGCAAATTCCTTTTTTAATAGAATTATTTAAAGAATGTAAAAAAATCGGTGTCCATACTTGCATCGATACTTCAGGAGGATGCTATTCCACCGCTCAATCCTTTCAGGAAAATCTGCAAGAATTACTAAATTACACAGATTTGATTTTGCTGGATTTAAAGCAAATTGATCATAAAAAACATAAACAACTGACCGGAATGTCAAATAAACACATTTTGGAATTCGCCCGTTTCCTGTCAGACCAAAATGTTCCTGTCTGGATTCGCCATGTTCTTGTGCCAACTATCACTGATAATGAAGAAGACCTGACAAAGCTTGGCGATTTTATAGGAACCCTGAACAATGTGGAGAAAGTCGAAGTCCTTCCTTATCACAAGCTCGGTGTTTACAAATGGGAAGCACTCGGAATGCAATACCCCCTGAAACACATCGAACCCCCAAGTGATGAAAGCGTCGAAAAGGCAAAAGAACTTTTAACTTCTTCTTTAAAAGAAAACAAACAACAAAAAGAAAAAGAGGCTGTCCTCCTCGTCTGATTTCGGGGACAGCCTCTTTTTTCTTATGATAGAATTCAATTTTTTCTTCTAAATGCTGCAGGAACATGACATCCGGGTAAGAAACAGGGTGAATGTCCCCTACTTCCACCAGTTATCAAACATAGTGGCGGGAGTCTGCCGTTTATGTTCAGAAGAAAGAAACCTCTTCTCTATGAGGCGGGCAGCCTGCTCAGGCACATCCTTTCCCTCCAGGTAATCATCAATGACGTCATAGGATACGCCCAATTCTGCTTCATCCGCCTGCCCCGGACGTTCATCAAGCAAATCAGCCGTCGGGACTTTTAAATAGAGTGATTCATCAGCTTGTAATTCTTTAAGCAGGGCCGCACCCTGTCTTTTCGTTAAACCTGTTAACGGAAGAAGGTCAGCCCCTCCGTCGCCGTATTTTGTATAAAAGCCGGTCAATGCCTCTGCTGCATGATCCGTGCCGATCACCAGCAGATTTTCCTGCCCCCCGAAGACATACTGAACAATCATTCTCATTCTTGCCTTCACATTGCCTTTATGATAATCCTTAAGAATTTTTCCTCCGGAAACTTTTTCATATTCTCTTTTTACGGCATCTACCGATTCTTTTATATTAAACACATATTCTTCATCAGGTTTAATAAAATGGATGGCTTTAATGGCATCCTCCTCATCCTGCTGGATTCCGTACGGAAGCCGGACGGCAACAAATTTTGCCTCAGTTCCTTCTTCCCTGAGTTCCTCGACAGCCCTTTGCGCCAGTTTTCCGGCCAATGTTGAATCCTGTCCCCCGCTGATTCCGAGAACAAACCCGTTTGCGCCAGTTTTTCTTAAGTATTCCTTTAAAAATTGGACCCGTTTTTTGATCTCTTCTTGGGGATCAATGACCGGTTTAACATGAAGCCTGTGAATAATTTCCGCCTGCAAATCTGTCAAAAAAATTCCCTCCCCTGCAAAACTTCTTTATTCCTTTATTTTTTTCTTAATTTCTTCTATATTCCTCATCCGATTATCCCAGCATTTTTGACTTAAATCAACCGGATACTCTGCAGGGTTTAATGAACGCTTATACTCTTCCCAGAGAAGTTCAAGATTTTCCTTTGCATAATTTTGCATTTCCTGAAGGGACGGACTTTCATAAACAAGTTTTCCATCAACAAAAATATCTTTATGGAGTTCTTTTGCTGTGAAATTTGTCACAAACTTGCTGACATATGTGTGCACTGGATGGAACATCTTTAAAGGCACTTCACTTTCCGGATCCTCGTCTTCAAGGGTAATGTAGTCCCCTTCTGATTTATGATTAATCGTGTTAATAATACGGTATACCTTTTTCCGGCCGGGAGTTGACACCTTTTCCGGGTTGGCGCTGATTTTTATCGTATCGACCATTTGACCGTTTTCATCTTCTATCGCAACCAGTTTATAAACGGCTCCGAGTGCCGGCTGATCGAAAGCAGTAATCAGCTTTGTTCCAACGCCCCATATATCTATTTTTGCCCCCTGTGCCTTTAAGTTCATGATTGTATATTCATCCAAATCATTGGAAGCTATGATCTTTGTATCGGTAAAACCTGCTTCATCCAGCATTTTGCGTGCCTTTTTCGATAAATAGGCCAAATCTCCGCTGTCAAGACGGATACCGACAAAATTTATTTTATCGCCAAGTTCCCTGGCAACACGAATGGCGTTTGGGACACCTGAGCGTAATGTGTCATACGTATCCACTAAGAAAATACAATCTTTGTGGCGGCGGGCATATTTATGAAAAGCCGTGTATTCATCACGATAAGCCTGAATCAAAGAATGGGCGTGCGTTCCGGAAACAGGAATGCCGAATTTTTTTCCGGCGCGGACATTTGAAGTTGAATCGAAACCTCCAATAAACGCTGCCCTTGTCCCCCACAGGGCTGCATCAAGCTCATGTGCCCTCCTTGAACCAAATTCCGATAAAATCCCGTCGCCGACCACATGTTTAATGCGTGAAGCTTTTGTTGCAATTAATGTTTGATAATTTATGATGTTTAAGATGGCCGTTTCTAAAAGTTGTGCTTCTGCAATGGGAGCTTCCACCACCAGCAAAGGTTCTTTGGCAAAACAGATTTCCCCCTCAACCATTGAACGAATGGAACCGGTAAAACGGAGGTTTTTTAAATACTCGAGAAAATCTTCGGCATAACCGAGTTCATTTCTCAAATAGGCAAGATCGCTGTCCGTGAGCCTGAATTCCTGAATATATTCTATGATTCTTTCCAGTCCGGCAAAAACTGCATAGCCGTTTCCGAAGGGAAGATTGCGGAAATAAACTTCAAAAACCGCTTTCCGGTTATGAATACCGTCTTCCCAATAGGTTTCCGCCATATTAATTTCGTACAAATCCGTGTGCAGAACCAAACTGTCATCCACATAGCGTTTTGTCATTATATTACATCTCCTTAAAAAGGCGTTTAAACTTAAGGTTGTTTTTCTTCCTTATACATATCGTGATTTATACAATTGTTGCATTCAGGCATCCTTTAAAATGTTCAAGAGCCCACTCATGCCCGCCTGGATTAAAACTGGCCACTGCATCTTTATGAATTACGATTTTAAAGCCTTTATTATAGCAGTCAATCGCTGTGTGAAGAACACAAATATCTGTGCACACCCCGACAAGATGCACTTCAGTGATTCCCCGTTCTCTTAACCTGATCTCAAGATCCGTACCGGCAAAAGCACTGTACCTTGTTTTGTCCATCCAATAAACATGATCAAGATGTTTATTCTTATCATAAGTTTCCTGAAGTTTCCCGTATAAATTCCTGCCCTCTGTGCCGGCAATATTATGGGGCGGATACAAAACCGTTTCCGGATGGTAAGGGTCATTTTCCTTATGTATATCGATTGCAAAAACAACATAATCTCCCCGTGCGATAAATTCTTCCGTTATCCTGGTAATCTCCTCTTCTATTTTCATTCCGGGTTCCCCGCAAGGCAGCGCACCCGTAATAAAATCAACGGTGTAATCAATATTTATCAGAGCTTTCATTGTTTTAACCTCCAATTTTTACATATGATGTCCCAATTCATTATTTTACCTTATTTTCAAAAACATAGCATATTTCCCAAACTGATAAAAAGCGGTATGGAAAATTTTACATCGGACATTCACTTGTTTATAATGAAAAATATGCCAAGTTCCCCCGTACTGACGCATAACATAAACAAACGGTGTTTTTTGCAAGTTTTAGGAAGACTTTTGTATAATTCATAAAAAACACTTCCTCCATCTTGCTTTTTGTATACCCGAAAACTGCTTATTTTATAGAGGTGAATGTAAGCGTTGGAGCTTATTTCTGAAATATATAATCTGCCATTGAACACACTGTATCTTGGAATGATTCTTGGACTGATCTTTAAACTGTTGTGGAATTGGAAAATAAACCACTCCCCTGTTCCTTTGAATCGCACTCATGCAGAAACACGCATTCGTTTCTCAGAAGTGGAAAAACCCAATAACTACGCCCAACAACATTTTATCATTTTTTGGATAACAAGATGTTTAAAAAGGAAAGAAAATTCCCGGGATGAGGAGGACGACGTATCTGTTATTCTTCCGGCGCAGCGAAAGATTATTGATGGTATGCCTGCAAATTTTTGGCACATAAGCAATAATCTTCTGGAAGCTTTCATTTATTCAAAAAAATTTTCATGCACGGAGGAATAAAGATGAAAACATTAAAAAAAATTTTCACCGTTTTTCTGGCCGGATTGATTCCCGTTTTTCTCTCCGGTTGCGCGGTCAATGCGCAATCTGAGGGAAATGGCGGCTTTTTTCAGACTTATTTGATTGATCCTTTTACAAATCTCATATATGCAATTGCAGACTTATTTAATGGAAACTACGGATTATCGATTATTATCATTACTCTCTTGATCCGTTTGCTCCTTATGCCATTGATGCTGCGGCAATATAAAAACCAGCAAAGCATGAAAGAAAAAATGGATTTAATGAAGCCTGAGATGGATGCCATTCAAAAAAAATTAAAGGAAACAAAAAACCAGGCCGAGCAGCAGCGATTACAGCAGGAAATGATTGGATTATATAAAAAATATAATGTGAACCCTTTATCCATGGGCTGTCTGCCGATTCTTATTCAAATGCCTATATTGATGGGTTTCTATTATGCGATCATCCGTTCAAAGGAAATTGCTTCCCATTCCTTCCTTTGGTTCAGCCTGGGACAGCCGGACCTGCTCCTTACAGCGATAGCGGGTCTTGTCTATTATCTTCAATTCAGGGTGTCCATGTGGAATATGCCGGAAGCCAGCCGGCAGCAAATGAAATTTATGGGGCTGCTTTCACCGGTTATGATTGTCTTTATTTCCTTGAATGCTCCTGCGGCACTGCCGTTATATTGGACGATCGGAGGAATATTCCTGATTATTCAAACGTGGATTGGGAAAAAACTGTACACAGGGTCCCCGCTCTCTTCTGCGGAAGCAAAACCTGACAAAGCATAACCTGAATATAAGGAGTTTGCTCATAAACTGTACAAGAGCTTTGGCGCTTTACAGCTTATGTTTTTAGCATGGAATAAGCAGACACAGTTTTCAAGGTTTGAAATTATAATTTTCGCTAAATATGAACCTGCTCACAAAACAGTTTTCACATGAAATAAAGCCTGTTGCAACACCGGCAACAGGCTCTTCTTTCCCATAAAAGCACCCATATAGGAAAAAACTTTCTTATTGAACTTCCTCAAAATATTCTTTATAAAAGCCCCCTACCCGGCCGGAGTTGTCGATAATGAAATAAAACTCCTCCGTCTCATTTTTGACATCGTATACTTTACCGGGTGTTAATGTATTGTTGACTATATATTTTTTTGCGTTCGTATGTATGCATTTTACTCGTTTTATTACTTCTGCATTATGCCATGTTAAATGTTTCATTTTACAGCTCCTTCCTCATGATCACATCCATATTATATTGGTTTCCGGCAACGGACTGCAACCGGTTAATATAAAAAGTTTATAAGGGAAACATACGAAGATTATATATCCTGAAATATTCATAGCCTTACGGCATCGTTTATTTAAACCTAAAATTCCTTGAAATTTGATGGCTTCCAATACAAATTATTAGGATCCAATCAAATTAGCTGGAATTTTATT